>JAOMSY010000066.1 GCA_028355575.1 Francisellaceae bacterium
AGGGTAAAACACTTTTTATGCGACTGGATTTTACAGACGAAGTCGATGGCCACAAAGAAAGGGTTAACATCTCAAGATGGTGGCTATAAAGCTTTATTTTCACATACTTTAATACACTCAATGGGTACATTTATCATTACCCTGATTTTTTGTGCCCAATTATGGTGGTTAGCTATAATTGATTTTTTAATTCATAGTGCAATCGACAGAACCAAGGCAACTGCAGAAATTAAGTTATCATTACAGCCCAATAACAAATATTTCTGGTGGCTATTAGGCTTTGACCAAGAATTACATCATTTAACCCATTTTGCTTTTATTATTACCATATTAGTTTTTATGAGTTGATTCGTTTAATTATATCCCTTTCTATAAAGTAAAAAAGAAATTCAAATTTCTACAGTTATTTCAAGTTATATTAGGTCACATCTTGTCACATTTTAACTTTTGAATATTTTTCAACCTAAAGTTACAATCAGCACAAAAGTATTGCTTTCTAATTAGAGATAGCAACTTTAAGTGAAAAATTAACTATAGGTGAACTAAGCATGATACCCGGATTTAATAGCAGATTTGAATGTCATATTAATGGTACTCAAGAGCCATTGACCGTTTTAGATTATACATATGACGCTGGCCTTTCTCAGCCTTACAGGTGTAATGTGGAATTTATTTCGCTAGACCCTAACCTGAGTTACTGGTCTTATATTGACAAACAAGCCAACCTACAAATAAACGTTCAAGGATCACCAGCAATTCAATATATAAATGGCGTCATTACTAAATTTACCCAGCTCGGTAAAATGGGTAATGGTTTTATTTATAAAGCCATTATTGAACCACAACTAGTTCAAACTAAACACCAAGAAAAAACGGAAGTGTATCTTAACCAGAGCATACCTGAAATTTTAGAAAGTCATCTAAGATCGGCCAAAATTAAGCATTATAAACTTGAGCTTTCTCAAGATTACAAAAAGCGTAATTTCGTCTGCCAATTTCAAGAAACTGACTTTAATTTTATTAGTCGCTGGATGGAACATGAAGGTATTTATTATTACTTTGAACAAAGCAATGAATTTGAAACACTTATACTAACTGACCGCTATACCACACATAAAAACCACAGTCATTTTTCTACGCTTAAGTTTAATCAGGAAAATATTAATAGCATTGGTAAATCCTCTTTAGTAGTAGGTAACTTTTCATCAAATATAGAAAAAGTTGCCAAAACCTTAGAGTTGAAAGGCTATAACTATAATGATGATATGTTACCCATTGTTTCTGAAGCACTTGTTTCTGAACACGGTGTCGGCTCAATTGATATTTATGATGAAAATATTATTGATGAAGTTGATGCTAAACGAGTCGCGCATATTCGAGCACAAGAAATTAGCTGCAGAGAGCAAATTTACAACGGCATCTCTCTAGCAACAGGCATAATACCAGGCTATCGATTTAATCTCACAAATCATTTTAGAGATGAAAATAACCAAGAATATTTAGTATTTGAAATCGCACAAAAAGGTTCGCAAAGACAGGCTGCCTTATCAGCACTTGGTATAAAAACAGATAAAGATGGTAGCAAAGACGCGTTATACCTAACTGAATTTAAGGCTATTCCTGGGAATGTACAATTTAGAGCAGCTAGCACCACACCTATAAAAAGGATCGATGGAATTATCCCGGCAAAAGTTGATGCTGAAACAAGTGGAGAGTATGCCCAATTAGACCAACAAGGCCGATATAAAATTCGTTTATTACATAGCAACAAACCAGATGGTCAAGCTTCTGACTGGGTTAGAAAAATGGAGTCATACTTGGGTGATCAGTATGGCACACACTTTCCATTACATAAAGGATCAGAAGTTTGTTTGGCGTTTGAATTTGGTAATCCTGATCGCCCTATTATTATGGGTGCTGTTCATAATTCCACAAAAAACAACCTGGTAACTTCTGCGAACCAGAAGCAAAGTGTTACGAGAAGCTCTGGTGGTAATATGATGGTAATGGGCGACCAAGAAGGTCAAGAATATACCCATTTTTACAGCCCAAATGGAAATACCGAAGTCATACTTGGACAAGTTTCTGCCGCTAATTTATCATTGTCCGAAAAAAATAAACAAAATAAAATATCAAAGCTACAACAAGAAATTGATGCATTACAAAAACAAGAACAAAACTTAAGCGAAAAAGAAAAAGCGGATATTGCCGCACTCGAAGCTAAGTTACAAAAAGAGATTGAAGAAATTAAAGGTCCAAGTGAAGCTGAAGAAGAGTCTGCTCATCCTTGGCCACAAGACTGGCCATTTGATACTAAGCCAACAGATTGTGGTTCTTGGAGCTATACAGATAAAAACAAAGCAAGCCAGACCATGTGTACCAGTTTTTCATACACTAAAGGTGACTCATACAGCTTCACTAACGGAACAAGTTATTCTAATAAAGCTGGTGACTCCCATAGCACAACTAATGGAGATAGTTATTCAACAAAATATGGTAACTCAACATCTACAACTCATGGAAACTCAACATCTACAACCCATGGTAATTCAACATCTACAACTCACGGAAATTCAGATAGCACAAAATGGGGAAACTCATATAGCAAAACTATGGGCGCATCAGAATCTTTTAAATTATCTAATGATCTGAGTGTCACCTTTGGTGCAGCAGAGTCATTTTGGTTTGGACCCGCTAAATTAAGTGTCACCGGCATGGGCATTAATGGATGGCTAGGAGTTGATGCTAACTTCAAATATGTCGCGAAGACTTATAATTATTCTAAAGGTGATGTATATGAATTCACTAATGATAAATCAGTTACCGCTGTTGAAAATGTAAACATAAAAGCAGGCAATAATATTTCATTAGACGCGATAGGGAAGGCCTCAATATTAGGGACTGACATCAGCATTAAATCTATTGATGACATAAAAATTGACTCCTTAACTCAATTAAGTTTAGAAGCATCAACATTATTGAATTTAGAATGTCTTGGTGGAATAAAGTTATCGTGCGGAGAAAACTCAATAGAGATCAATGAAACAGGTATTGCAATAGTAACAAGCGGCTCGGCAATTTATGTTGAAGATGGTAGAATATTAAAATCATCAGAGTTGATACAAATAGAATAGATTATATTAACTCATCAGCCTCCACAACCTTTAGAAATAATTTAAAAACCTCTAGGCGCTAACATAAAAGAATCTAAAATGACTTAGTAAATCTAGCAACCAACTTATATACTTTTACTTAAGTTTATAAGTTGGAAAATTTAAATGGCACTATCACCTTTAGCTGGTAAAACAGCACCTTACACACTTCTAGAGAATATTCCATTATTAATGGCAGACTATTATAACTTAACGCCTGATATTACAGATAAAAATCAATTAGTCACTTTTGGGACATCAGGCCATCGTGGTTGTTCATCAAAACACACGTTTAATGAAACACACATAGCAGCAGTTTGTCAGGCAATTGTTGAATATCGTCATAAACAAAAATATACAGGCCCACTCTTTATTGGCATGGATACCCATGCTTTATCCGAAGCCGCTCATGCGACAGCAATACAGGTATTTGCGGCAAATGGTATTGATATTATTATTCAATCAAATGGACGATATACGCCAACACCCGCAATCTCCCATGCCATTTTAAATTATAACTTAGGCCGAAAAGATGGTTTTGCAGATGGCGTTATCATTACGCCCTCTCATAATCCACCACAAGATGGAGGCTTTAAATATAACCCTCCTAATGGTGGCCCTGCTGATACAGATGTAACGACAGTTATTCAGAATCGTGCCAATGAAATGATTCAAAACAAAAATAAAAAAGTTAGACAAATAACGCTTCATCAGGCTTTGCAATCTGGCAAAGTTCATCATAAAGATTTAATTATGCCTTACGTTGAATCACTAGACCAAGTCATTAACATGAAGGCAATCAGTCAAGCTGGTATTAAAATTGGTGTCGACCCAATGGGTGGTGCAGCAATTGACTATTGGACCCCTATCGCAGAATATTACAAATTAGACTTAACCGTTGTTAACCCTAAAGTTGATCCAACCTTTTCATTTATGTCTGTAGATAAAGATGGAAAAATTCGCATGGATTGTTCATCACCTTACGCAATGGCTGGACTCATTAAACTAAAAGATAATTTTGATATCGCTTTTGGGAACGACCCTGATGTCGACAGGCACGGTATTGTCACTAAGTCATCGGGCTTAATGAATCCAAATCATTATTTAGCCGTTGCAATACAGTATTTATTTACTCATAGACCAAACTGGTCAAAAGATTCAGCAATAGGTAAAACCCTAGTTTCTAGCTCTATGATTGATCGTGTAGCAAATGCAATTGGTAGAAAAATGTCAGAAGTGCCTGTTGGATTTAAGTGGTTCGTTGATGGTTTAGTCACTGGCGGATTTGCTTTTGGAGGTGAAGAATCAGCAGGTGCATCCTTCCTTAAAATGGATGGAAGCGCCTGGAGTACTGATAAAGATGGTATTATTTTAAATTTACTTGCCGCAGAAATTACCGCTGAAACAGGTAAAGATCCAGGTGAACACTATAAGACTTTAACCGACCAATTTGGTGCACCACTTTATACTCGTATTGATGCCGCAGCAAGCAAAGAAGAAAAAGCAAAATTAAGTAATTTAAATTCAGATATGATTAGTGCAGAAAGTTTAGCAGGTGAAAAAATTACTGCTAAATTAACACATGCACCTGGTAATGGTGCAGCAATTGGTGGACTAAAAGTCACAACTGAAAATGGATGGTTTGCCGCTCGCCCTTCTGGCACAGAAGATGTTTATAAAATCTACGCTGAATCATTTAAGGATGAAGCTCACTTAAACAATATCCTTTCCGAAGCACAATCTATTGTTAATTCAGCAATTGCATAATTAAATAATGCTTTCTAACTCAGGGCTTACCATATGAATGCAGTTAACAAAATAAAAATAATTCTTGTATTTGTGCTTCTAAGTATCATTACTTCAGGCATCGGTGTATTTATTTTACAGTCTGTAAATTTTTATCATACCTCTACAATTGAAGCTGGTTCACTAGAAGGTTATCAAAATTTTACTGCTATTATTGTATCGTTCTTTTTATTTACCATATTGCTCAAGTTTGGTTATAGAAAATCAATTGTGATTTGTTCACTTGTATTAAGTGGATATATGTTTCTAATACCTTTTTGGGATTCTATTTGGGCAATTAAAATCTTTTTGATCTTAGTTGGTATCTCAATGGTGTTAATTAAAGTGTGTGCATATTCTTCTGTGTCTCTCGTAACAAATAATGAAAAAGAACACGCCAGCTTTATTAATTTGATGGAAGCAATTTATACGCTTGGAACCTTAGTAGGTTTATGGCTTTTCTCTTATTTTTTGAATGTTGATCCCGCAAGCTGGATGCGTGTATTTTGGATATTTTCTGGCTTTGCACTATTAGTTGCTCTGGCTTGGTGGCTAACACCATTTAAAGATGCTGAGGTTGATACGACAGAACATGTCCCTTTAAAAACTCAAATGAAAATGTTTATCCCGATCATAATGACAGTATCAACTATTGTTTTTATTTTCCTTTTATTTTCTAGTGAAATGTTAGAACAAGGTGTCGGTTCTTGGTTGGCTAACTTTTTCCACTCTGAGTTTAAAATGACGCTGTCATTTAGTGTAAAAATGGCAAGCTTACTCACCATGTCTATGCTAGCAGGTCGGATTTTTGGCGCGATTGTACTTCGTTATGTGACTTGGGAAAAGTTCTTTATGATCATGTTTATTGCAGGTTTCATATTAATGGCATTTGCACTTACCACCCTACCCCATGTTACTGACACAATTGAAAGCTGGGGAAATGTCCCTTGGAATGCTTTTGCAATTGGCTGTATCGGCTTCTTCTTAGGGCCTATTTACCCGACTATTTGCTCAGCGATGTTAAGCAATAATCCTGAGAAATTTCAAGCAATTATAATGAGTTTTATAATGGTTTTCACTGCATTCTTTGATAGTGTATCCTCAAAATTCTTGGGAGTCTTATTAGACTTCACCTCAAATGGAACAGCATTTATGGTATCTGTATTACCACCATTTATCATATTTATGGTACTGATTATTCCATTTTACAAAATGATTCATAAACATAAAAAAGAAGTCGATCAAAATGTTGAACCAAGTGTATAAAAATACTTATATCCATAATCCATTAGTCAGTGAAAATAATTTTAGAACTAAATCTGCTGACTTATCTGATATCCCATCATACGACAAAAGTTTATTGCCACAACCCTATTGGCAAGGACATGATTCAGTTATAGCCTGTTATGATAAAGCTTGGGAAATTGCTTTTAAAAACATCAAAAGCCCAACCAATGAAAACGGGTTTGTAGCACCATATATTGATACCGCTTACAACGACAATATATTCATGTGGGATTCTTCCTTTATGTGTATGTTCGGTGTGTATGGTAGAAGAATTTTTAATTTTCAAACCACGCTAGATAATTTTTATCGTAAACAACATCCTGATGGTTTTATCTGTCGTGAAATTTCTCAATTGAATGGCCAAGACTTATTCCAACGTTATGACCCTGTTAGTACTGGCCCCAATATTATGCCCTGGGCTGAATGGGAATATTATCAACGTACAGGCGATATCTCTCGTTTAGAAGAAATTTTTCCGGTATTGGTTTCTTATCACCAATGGTTGATGAGTCAAAGAACTTGGAAAGACGGTACCTACTGGTCAAGCGGTTGGGGTACCGGCATGGACAATCAACCAAGATTACCTTCTGGATATCATCAAAACTATAGTCATGGACATATGACTTGGCTTGAT
>JAOMSY010000067.1 GCA_028355575.1 Francisellaceae bacterium
GTTGCTGCCCAAGGTTTGGATCGTTTTTATTAACAGCATCAGGATAATCGATAGCTCCAATTTGTGCATTAGGAGCATTAGAAAGTGTGAACTTAAATTGGTTTTTATATAAGTAAAAACCTTTTGGAATATCCCAGATTGTAATAAGTTTATTTTTCTCGCTGTAATCTGAAACTTGAATTGCTTGATGTGGCGATACTGCATTTGAGCCATTATTACTTAGCAAGTCTAATGCGTTTTGGGCACAAATTGATTTAGTGATGAGGAGTATTATAATAAATAACAAAATTCTCATCAGGTGAATGTGAATTTTACCAATGTCTTTATTAGGCATGTTATTTGAATGAGATATTCTTGATATTATTATTGTAGTCAAAATATTTGCTAAACGTGCAAGTCATATTAACATCCTGATATAATTGTTTTATGTGCTAAGTTGCAATTAAAATAATGAAACAAATCTATTTAGATTACGCCGCTACCACTCCCGTTGATTCGAATGTTGCCAAAGCGATGTCTGAATGTTTATCAATGGAGGGTAACTTTGGTAATCCCGCATCAAATACTCATTTCTATGGTTATGCTGCATTAGAAGCGGTAGATCTTGCACGGGAAAATCTTGCCTGGTTAATCAATGCTGATCCACGTGAAATTATATTTACATCAGGTGCAACTGAATCAAACAACCTTGCTTTAAAGGGTGTGGCTGACGCTTGTTCTAATAAAGGTAATCATATTATCACCTCAGTTATCGAGCATAAAGCAATTTTAGATACCTGTAAATTTTTAGAGACACAAGGTCTTGATGTAACGTACTTAAAGCCAGACAGTAAGGGCATGCACTCTATAGAACAAATTGAAGGTGCGATAACAGATAAAACCATTTTGGTTTCAATGATGTATGTGAATAATGAGCTTGGCGTTATTCAAAATATCTCAAAAATTGGTGAATTGTGTAGAAGTAAAAAAATACTTTTTCATGTCGATGCGGCACAAGCTGTGGGTAAGTTACCCATTGATGTGAAAGAAGAAAATATTGACCTATTATCGATATCGGCACATAAATTTTATGGGCCTAAAGGCATAGGTGCATTGTATGTTAGGCGAAAACCTAAAATTAAATTGACACCTATTATTCATGGCGGTGGTCATGAGTATGGTTATCGATCTGGCACATTGGCAACGCATCAAATTGTTGGTTTGGGTAAGGCTGCCGGGTTAGCAAATAATAAAATGAAAGAAAATTATGAGCATGTAAGCGAACTTCGAAAAAGACTTATTTCAGGTATTAGCCCATTGGAAGATATAAAAATAAATAGTGCTTTAGAAAATAGCTACCCTGGTATTATTAATATTGGTTTTCCAGGTCTGGATGGTGAGGCATTATTAATGGCGTTAAATAGATTGGCATTATCATCAGGGTCGGCTTGTAATTCTGCTGTCTATGAGTCATCCCATGTTTTAAGAGGCATTGGCTTGTCTGATGAATTGGCAGATCAGTCGTTGCGGATCTCTATCGGAAGATATACGACAGAGCAAGATATTGATGTTGCTATTGATGAAATCATAAAACATGTTACACGCTTAAGAAAACTGTCACCAAAATATAAAAAGTTTAATTTATGATTTATACGAAAAAGATTATTGAGCTCTATCATAAAGCAAGCCTTGAGCCATTGTTTGATCAATCGGATAGCGTGTCAGAATACCACTATGGTGATGAACCATCAGGTTTATATATTATCTTCCAAATAAAAGTAAAACATGGTGCGGTGTCTAATTGTCGTTATAAAGTATTGGGTTGTGGTTATGCAATTGCGTTATGTGTTTGGTTAGCAGAGCGCTTGGATGGTAAATCAAAACAAGATTTATCCGCTATAGAATTATCTGATTTAATCAGTAGGTTCGATATCCCAAAAACCAAACATAAAGTGGCTATCGCAATACTTAATTTATATGAGCAAATTTTGGATTCGGATGCGTGAATCTTCGAATGCTTATTTAATTCATAGCATGCCATATCAAGAGACCTCAGTGATTGCGCGATTACTTACGGAAAAATTCGGTAAAGTATCGGTCATTGCCAAAGGTGTTCGCAGAAAAAATCACAAATGGCGTAGCTTGTTAAATAGCTTTAATCCAATAACCGTTGATGTAAAAACGTCACTGAAGCCAGATGGTTTGGCGATGCTTTACGGGGTGGATCAAAATGGAAAAGCAAAACAGTTTGAAGATTATATTGTCACGCTATCACTATTTTATATTAATGAGTTAATCCATCTACTTGTTCCTGCAAACCAGCCTGATCAAAAACTATATGATACATATGTTGCTATTCTTGGTTCAATTTCGATATCTAACTTATCATACAAACTTCGCTTATTTGAGTTAGCTTTATTAGAATACTTGGGATATGGGCTTCATTTTGAAAATGACTCAAACCATGAGCCGATTGAGAAGAATTGTCATTACCTGATTAAGCCTTTGTCTTTACCTGAGAAATATATTGGTAATCACCTGAACAATAGTTATGTATTTAAAGGTATTGTTTTGTTAGAGTTATTAATAGTTAAAGGTGGTGGTAAAGAAGCAAAGTTTCATAATCTAAAGAAGATAACAAAACTTAATATTGACCATTTACTTGAAGGGAAAGCTCTAGAGTCTAAGCGACTATTACAAGATTACCTTGATATGAAGAAGAGATAATGATGAATTTTATAGAATATTTAGACAGCCCTGTTGGGATATTAGAAATTAAAGCGAGTGCAAAAGGTTTGCGAAGTATTACCTTTGTGTACGGGGTAGATAAACCAGTTAACTCAAATAAAATCAGCAGTGATTGTTCTCAGCAACTAAAAGAATATTTCAATTTGACTAGAAAGACTTTTGATATTCCATTTGATACTGAAGGTACGCCATTTCAAAAATCTGTTTGGCAGGCTTTATTGAATATCCCTTATGGTCAATCAGCTTCATATCAAGATATTGCGAATGAAATTAATAATCCTAAAGCAGTGCGTGCGGTAGGATTGGCAAATGGTAAAAATCCAATATCAATTATTACACCTTGCCATCGAGTTATCGGCAAAAATAAATCATTAACTGGGTATGCTGGCGGATTGGATAGAAAAAAGTGGTTATTAAACCATGAAGGTATTGAGTATATTGATTAAGCAGTTGTACTAATTTTTTTCCAAGCTGAATTATTAGCTGGGGCACTGTTATTGTTTATCGCTCTTTCAGCTTTATATTCATCACCATTATATGACACGATGGTATCGCGCTCATAAACCATAAATGAATGGCTATTATCTGGATTAAATTCAACAAATTTTTGAGCGTTGACTGTATTCGCTTGGCTGGCAGGGGTTGCATTATTACTTGCTGCAAATAATGAGACACTAAATATAAGTGATGTTATTACAATAATAGATTTAAGCTTCATTTTATATTCCTTTTTTAGCCAGTGTTGGGGGAGTGCGTAATCTATTCAATTTATGCTAAAAAATCAAATAAATTTTTTTAAAAGATATCGGTTAAAGTAATTGCTCGGTTGAAAAGTGAGATTTTTACAATAGTATTAATACTATAGTGAACAAGTGGGTGAACAAATGTCAACGTTTAGACGTCCATCTGAAGTTGTGAAATATTCAATATGGGGAGCACTTACAGGCATAGGTATTGGCTGTATAGGGGCATTATTCCAATTGGTCATTCATTGGGTATTATTAGGTAAGTTGAAATTTTTCGGCTGGGGAGAAGGCCATCCAATTTTAAAATTAGTTATATGTGTCGTGCTTTCAACGCTTTTCATTATTATCGCTATTTTGATTATGAAGAGATTTGCACCAGAAACCAATGGTAGTGGCGTACCTCATGTTGAAGGCGTTTTAGAAGGCAAAGTGCAGATGAACTGGAAACGTATATTACCAGTCAAATTCTTTTCAGGAATTTTTGCGCTCTCGAGTGGCTTGGTTTTAGGGCGAGAAGGCCCAACTATTCAAATGGGTGCAGCCGTTGGGCAAATGTTTGGCGAACGCTTTAAGTTAGACAAACAGCTTATGATGTGTTTAATTGCTGCTGGTGCTGGAGCTGGGCTGGGTACTGCCTTTAATGCGCCACTTGCAGGAATACTATTTGTTATTGAAGAAATGCGTCACCAATTTGATTATAGTTTTAAATCATTTCAAGCCGTTATTATTGCGTGTGTCTGTGCTGATATTTGTTTGAGAGTGATATTCCATTCGGCTGGTTTTGATTTGCGTGCAATCGCGGACATTGTGATGTCAAGCTATGAATCGCCTGCCGTTGGGAGCTATTGGTTATTTATTATTTGTGGCATATGTTTTGGTGTGATGGGTGTTTTGTTTAACCGATATCTTGTCCATTATTTAAATTTCTTTTCTCGTATGCCAAAAAAACGTTATTGGCGTATCGTAATTGCGATAGGTATTGTTGCTGGTGTGTGTTCAATATATTTTCCAGATGCTGTAGGCGGTGGTTATACTGAAATTCCAAAAGCATTACATAATCAAATTCCAATTTTATTGCTTGTGGCTCTGGTAGTCATAAGAATGTTTACCACCTGTGTAAGTTATGGTACAGGTATTCCAGGTGGGATTTTTGCACCGCTTTTAGCAATTGGTACCACTTTTGGTATGTTGTTTGGATTGGTATGTAACTTTTTAATGCCAGAACTCATTCCTTCACCACAAGTATTTGCCGTGGCGGGAATGGCCGCTTTATTTACTGCAGCTGTCGGCGCGCCTTTAACGGGCATTGTCTTAGTAGTTGAAATGACAATGAATTTTCAATTAATTCTACCATTAATACTTACTTGTTTTAGTGCTACTATTGCGGCAATTTGTATGGGTGCGATGCCAATATATTCAACGCTGCTTGAAAGAGCTCTAGTAATGAAGAAAAAAGAAAGTTTATACTTGAATGGTGCCAGTACTCGAAAATTTTGGAGTACGTTTCATTGGAGAAGCTAGAATACAATCCAATATAACAAAACCTAAGGATTGAGTTGACTACGACAAATGCACTTGAGCTAAATGATGTTACCAAAATTTATAAAGGTGGCTTCAAAGCGGTTGATAATATTAATCTAGAAGTTAAGCAAGGTGATTTTTTTGCATTGTTAGGTCCAAATGGTGCGGGCAAGTCCACAACGCTTGGGATGATCTCTTCATTAGTTAATAAAACATCAGGTCAAATTAAAATATTTGGACACGACTTAGATAATGATTTGGTCCGTGCAAAAAAGTATTTAGGTATGATGCCTCAAGAAGTTAATCTAAATATTTTTGAAACACCTTTGCAAATTCTATTAACCCAAGCAGGTTATTTTGGCATTACACGTAATGCAGTTAAAGATTATGCAGAAAAATTACTGAATGACATGGCGCTATGGGATAAACGTGATGAGCATGTTCGTTTCCTTTCTGGCGGCATGAAAAGACGTTTAATGGTTGCAAGAGCGCTAATTCATCAACCGAAACTACTTATATTAGATGAACCAACAGCAGGTGTTGATGTTGAATTGAGAGAATCAATGTGGGAGAGCATGCAAGCTTTAAATAAAGAAGGGCTAACGATTATCCTCACAACACATTATTTAGAAGAAGCAGAAAACATGTGTAATAGAATCGCTTTAATTAATCATGGGAAAGTTTCCGTTAATTCAGATATGAAATCTCTTTTACGAGAAGTCAGTCTTGAAGCATATAATATTGATGCCGAATCAGAGTTAAAAAATGAGACTTATCAGTTTGATTTTGGCACAGGTGTTCGTACTAATACGCATTCACTTGAGGTGGTTATTAATAAAGGTAATACTTTAACAACTGTTTTTGAACAATTATCTGACCAAGGGATTAACGTTTTAAATATATCTGCGAAGAAATCTCGCTTAGAAAGTTTGTTTTTACAAACAGCCAAGAATAACCCAAAAGGGAATTAAGATGGATATAAAAGAGTATTGGATAATTTTTTATACCATATTTCGCAAGGAAATAGTTAGAGTATTAAGAATATGGCCGCAAACGCTTATGCCATCAGCAATTACCATGGTTTTATATTTTTTAGTCTTCGGTCAAATTGTTGGTTCACGAATAGGGCAAATGGATAATTTACCTTATATCAATTTTATTGCGCCTGGTTTGATCATCATGGCTGTATTAACAAACTCATATAGTAATGTGGTTGGTTCATTCTATGGTTCTCGGTTTAATCACTCCATTCAAGAACTGCTGGTGTCACCCGCTACAACGCATATCATAATTTTAGGCTATATATCTGGTGGTATTTCACGAGGCTTTGTCGTCGGTATTATAGTCAGTATTGTAGCGACTTTGTTTGGAGCATTTAAAATTGAATATTTTGTTTTATACATTATTAGCTTTTTATTGTGCAGCGCTACCTTTGCATTGGGTGGGTTATTGAATGGTATATTCTCTAGAAATTTTGATGATACATCCATATTCCCGACATTCATTTTAGCACCATTAATTTATTTGGGCGGTGTGTTTTATAGTATTGATATCCTTTCAGACTTTTGGCGTCAAATTGCATTAT
>JAOMSY010000068.1 GCA_028355575.1 Francisellaceae bacterium
TTGTAACCTTGTTAATGATATCTGCTGAAAACTCGCCAGCTACTAAAGGGCATGAGCACGCATACAGTAATTCTCAGGTTACTATTCAGGGTGGGAATATTTCTAAATTAAATGCTTAGAGTATTTTATAATTAAGCTTATTTAATAGTTTTACCACCGCTATTAATGGTAATCCGATTAATGCATTTGGGTCAGATGTTTCAATTTTATCAAACAACGCGATGCCAAGACCTTCAGATTTAAAGCTGCCTGCACAGTTAAGCGGCTTTTCTCTTTGTATATAATGACTAATTTCTTGCCCTGATAGTTTTTTAAAATACACAACAGTTTTATCAACTATTTCATAACTTTTCTGACTGTCTGTGATATAGAGGCTCGTTAGAAAGGTTACCGAATTGCCGCTAAATAATGCCAATTGTTTCTCAGCATTTCCATATGTTAAAGGCTTACCTAGAATTTGGTTATTGAATAAGGCTATCTGATCAGAGGCAATGTAAATACCATTGCGTAAATCCATTTCTTGGAACGTCCTTATGGCTTTCTCTTTTGCAAGACGTTGAACTAAGCTGGTAGGTTGTTCATTATCTAGAGGTGTTTCATCAATGTTAGGAGAAAATGTTTTGAAATTTGGAATAATTTTTTTCAATAACATTTGCCGATAAGGCGATGAAGAAGCGAGAATAATTTGTTTGCTCATGAATAAAATTTGTTGCCCTTGCGTAAGCAAATAATATAGAGCAAAATAGATAATATATAAATATTGGCTGGTAGAATAAATGTCTCAATCATATACTAATTTGGTTGATGAGCCGCATGACCATAAAGAAATG
This sequence comes from Francisellaceae bacterium, assembly GCA_028355575.1. GTDB lineage: Bacteria > Pseudomonadota > Gammaproteobacteria > Francisellales > Francisellaceae > CAJXRW01. The sequence continues at coordinate 831 of JAOMSY010000068.1, forward strand.
TATTCTCGTCGAGAAGATTTATTAAATAGTGGTTCTCATTTCCTTGGGCTAATATTAAGCATTATTGGCTTAATCTTTATGTTAGTTCGCTCATCTGAAAATGGCACTGCAACAACCGTCGTAGCTTGCACTATATTTGGTGTGACACTAATTAGTATGTACGGAGCGTCTGGGTTTTATCATTACTCTACTGATAAAAATTTACGGAAAAAATTACGGACTGTTGACCATTTAAATATATACTTTTTAATTGCAGGAACATATACGCCTATTGCATTAATTGCCTTAAATAATGTCTACGGCTGGCTCATATTTGGTATTATGTGGGGATTAACCGCGTTCGGAATTATCTATAAAATTTTTGCATTTAATGCCTCGTGGGTATCTACTATTTTATATGTATTGATGGGGTGGATTGCTTTAGCATTCATAGTTCCTATTATAGATGTGCTGCCACTAGCGTGTATGATGTTAGTTATATTGGGCGGCTTATTTTATACCACTGGTGTTATATTTTATATGATAGATGAGACAGTTGAATTTGCTCATTTCCTTTGGCATATATTTGTGTTGTTAGGTAGTATCAGTCATTTCTTTGCAATTACAATTTTCCTAGCTGATTTGCCTGTTAAATAGATGAAAGCAATGATATTGGCTGCGGGAAGAGGCAGCCGCATGAAGGCTTTAACAAATGAAACACCAAAACCATTGCTCGAAGTTAATCAAAAATCATTAATTGAACACCAAATCATAAAACTGCGTGATGCTGGTTTTTATGAGATAGTAATTAATGTTGCTTATTTAGGGCAAAAAATCATAGACCACTTACAATTTGGCGATCATTTGGGCGTAAATATACAGTATTCATATGAAGGCGATGAAGGGCTTGAGACGGGTGGTGGTATCCGTAGAGCACTTAGTTTGTTGACTGATGAGTTTATTGTTGTTAATGCCGATGTTATGACAGACTTTTCTTATAAAGCTTTACTGAATGTTGAATTAAATGACTCACTGGCATACCTCATTTTAGTTAAAAACCCAGTACATAATCTAAATGGAGACTTTGGGTTATCATTAAGAACCGTGCAACTTAATGCTAATGGATTAAATGAAAGTTATACCTTCTCAGGGATCGGCCTTTACTCTAAAGAATTATTTTCATCATATCATTCTGGCGAAACTTTTAGCCTATTAAGTGTTTTAAAACCTGCCATCGAATTTCAGAAGGTTTTGGGGTCTGTCTATACTGACAGTTGGGACGACATCGGAACACCGGAAAGGTTACAGGGAATAAGACGTGCTTAGAGCAGTTTGGGTATTTAGTTTATTGGTGATGCTAGGCTATGCTTACGAGTCTTATTTGGGTGCTGTTGTGATGGGCGTAGTCGGTTTTGGTATTGCGCAGGCTGTATACCAAAAGCATAAAGAAAAGCATAGTTGTTCAGATAGACAACGCTTTGAATATTTTTCTAGTTATTTTGTCCTATTAGGGAGAATGTGTTACCTCTCAGATAATCATGCCAATAGCCGAGATTTATTTTTGACACAGTTAAAATTATTTAATTTACCAAGAATTGAAGAAAACAATGCCGTTAAATTATTCGAAAGTGGGTTTAATCATACAGTTGCCTTATATAACATGATTGAGAGCTTAAAATATACTTTACCCTCTATTCAGTTTGTGTGTGTGTTGGTGTTTAGATTATCTCAAGTAGAAAAGTCACTAAACCGTCAACAAAAGCAGTTACTTGTTGATATATTGGAACAGTTTGGTTTATCAGCATTGTTAATTTTCGATCTTGTAACAGAATATATGCCAAGAGCTATTTCTCAAGAGTTAAAACAGTATTTTGAAATTTTAGAGGTGTCACCAGAAGTTTCTTTTGATGAACTTAAATTGCAATATCGACGCCTAGTTAAACAGTATCACCCTGATAAAACGGGTATTATTGGTGATGATGAAAAAGTTCAAAATATTATTAGGGCTTATGAAATTCTCAAAGTCTATTATCAGCAGCAGAAATTAGGAGATAACCATGTGGTTTAAAAATGTAACACTATTTGAATATATTGACGACTTTAATATCGATATTCAGAATCTGAATGCTCAGCTACAAGAAAATAGCTTTAAACCCTGTTCAAATACTGTGCCAATGAGTATTGGTTGGGTATCACCCACAGGGAATGATCATATTGATCTAGTTCATACAGCAAATGGTTGCAGCCTTATTGCATTAAAAACAGAAGAAAAGATTGTTCCGGCATCGGTAATAAAAGATCAACTTCAAGAGAAAGTAGATGAAATTGAGTTACGTGATAATCGAAAGTTAAGAAAAAAAGAGAAAGAAACGTTAAAAGAAGAAATTTATCAAGATCTATTGCCTAGAGCATTTACAAAATCTAATACTTTATATGCCTATATTGATAATAAAAATGGGTGGTTAATTGTTAATACATCATCGTCTCGTAAGGCAGAAGACTTCAGTGTGATGTTAAGAAAAGCAATTGGTAGTTTAAAGATTAGACTGCCAGATATGTCACAAATTTCCACATTATTAACAAATTGGGTATTACAAAATGATTACCCTCAAGATTATGTTGTTGAGGATAATTGTGTGCTTAAGGATGACGATAGTGCTGGTGTTATTCGTTGCCAAAAACAAAATCTCATTTCTGAGGATATTACAGCGTTAGTTGAATCTGGTAGGGAAGTTGTGCAGTTATCACTATCCTGGAAAGATCAAATCTCTTTTATGATAACAGATGATTTTGTACTTAAATCAATTAAGTATTTGGAAGTTATTCAAGACCAAGCAAAAGATATCCATACGGAGTCAGGTATTGAGCAATTGGATGCTGACTTTACCATAATGACTGCAACCTTGGCTGAACTAATAAATAGTTTGGTAGGGATATTTTCGCCTAGCTCAGAATTAAACTCGGAGGATGCGGAAGTATCTGAGAATTTAGTCTCCACAGAAGTAGTGCTAGATAATCAATTACCAGAAACACACTAATTTATGTATAATATCTTCAGCAATAAAAAATAGATAAGGTAGTAACTTAATGAAAGGAAATATTGGCCAGCTCATGCAACAAGCACAAAAAATGCAAGAGCAAATGAAACAAATGCAAGATGATTTGTTGAATGAAGAAGTGCTAGGCGAGTCAGGTGCTGGACTGGTAAAAATAACCATGACAGGTAAACACGATGTTAAGCGTGTTGAGATTGATCAAACTTTGCTCGAAGAAGAAAAAGAAATGTTAGAAGACCTATTGGCTGCAGCAGTTAATGATGCAGTTAGAAAAGTAGAGTCCTTGTCAAAAAATAAAATGGGTGATATGACTTCAGGGATGGGGCTTCCTCCAGGATTTAAATTGCCATTCTAGTTATATCGCTATAAATGTCTAACTCACTTTCACCATCACTACTTAATCTCATTGAGTCTTTACGATGTTTGCCCGGTGTTGGAAAAAAAACAGCGCAACGTTTAGCTATTTATTTAATGGATAAGAACCGAGATGGGGCGAAAAATCTCGAAAGTGCAATATCTTTAGCGTTGTCAATTACTTCTAATTGTTCAAAGTGTCAAGTTTTAGCAGATGAGTCTTTGTGTCCTATATGTCAAAGCTCTAGGCGTAACAATGGACAGCTATGTATTGTAGAGTCTCCATTGGACTTATTAGCAATTGAAGAATCATCTGCTTACCAAGGTCGTTATTTTGTGCTTAATGGCAAGATTTCCCCACTAGATGGAATTGGACCCAATGAGTTGAAATTAGATATACTAATAAGTCAATTAGATGATATTGATGAAATTATACTGGCAATTAGCCCCACTGTTGAAGGGGAAGCGACTGCACATTATATTAATGAAATGTTGGATGATAAAAATATAAAGATTTCTAAAATTGCTTACGGTGTTCCATTTGGTGGGGAGTTAGAATACTTAGATCAGCAAACTTTGACACATGCATTTTCGACCCGTCGTTAATTTCTTTATTATCTAATTGACACTTATATCTAACCATTCTAGGCTTATTACTATTTTATCAGATGGTTAAATAATAATGGATCAATCTCGTAAAGGCTTAATTTATGTTATTAGTGCACCTTCCGGTGCTGGAAAAACTTCTTTAGTTAATCAGCTATTGAATATTTTAAAGTGGGTTGGGGTCTGTACATCTCATACAACAAGAAAACCACGTGTTGGTGAATTAGATGGTGTTGAATATCATTTCACGACTAACGAGAAATTTGAAGATTTAATTAAAAATGAAGCATTAATCGAATATGCTAACGTATTTGGTAATTATTATGGAACAGCGAAAAGTGAAATTGATAATCTGATCGAATCAGGAAAAGATGTGATTTTAGAAATAGATTGGCAGGGAGCTCGTCAGGTAAAAGCGCTATATCCTAAAAGAACTGTAAGCATTTTTATATTGCCACCTTCACTACAATCGCTTGAAGAAAGGCTTCGTAAAAGAAATAAAGACCCAGATGATGTTATTGCAAATCGTATGGCTAAGGCAAAAGATGAGATATCTCATTGTCACGAATACAAGTATATGATTGTTAATATAGATTTTGATGAGGCTTTAGCGGATATAGTGAGTATTTTTAGAATAGAAAGACTCAAAGCTATTCAGCTGTCTCAAGTGAATACGTTGGTGTCTGAGCTATTAAAATAGGATTTAAAGACTTATAGGTGATAGGCAGTATTAGTCATTACTTTTGATTGCAGCTTCATAAGTAATCTGACTGGCAATGGGAGCTTAACGCCGCCTTTTTTTTCCGCGCTTGTGGCGTGTTCTGCTTCATCCTGATGCATTTGTTGGAGTATTGTTCTGCTTTTGTCATCATTAGCAGGTAATGATTTAATATGATTGTCTAAATGACTCATAACTTGGTGCTCTGTTTCCATAACAAAACCGTAGCTCACTTTGTCACTAATTAAACCAGCGCTAGCGCCTATACTAAATGAAGCTGTGTACCAAAATGGGTTTAGGTAGCTTCGATAGCTTCCAAGTTCTTCCAACCTTTCTTGAGTCCAAGCAAGGTGGTCATTTTCTTCATCAGCAGATTTTAATAAATGCTGTCTTGCTTCGTCAGATTTTGCTGTAAAAGCTTGGCCTCTGTATAATGCCTGTGCACATATTTCACCTGTATGATCAACACGCATCAGGCCAGATGAATGTTTCTTTTCCATCTCTGATAGCTCACTTTCAGCAGTTTGTTGGGCTGGATTTTGACGGCTAGGTGTATTTTCTTTATTGGCAATCGTTTTAATCGTATGGTCAACTTCTGCAATAATCTTGTCTAAAAGTGATAGTCTAATCACGGTAGAATGACACTAAGTTATTAGTTGGTTTCAACATGCAGGCTTCAACATGATATTTTGTAGCGGATTCTGTTGGTGATATTGCAGCCACTGTTTTGCTAAGTTCTGGGTATAACTGTAATGGTGACCAGGGCATGTTATTGTCAATCGGTGTGCCATTTTCATTAAACCATATTACTCTGTACTGTATTAGCTGTGCGTCAGATGATAAATTAGAAATATTTGCCGTCGCTTGAGTAAAGCCATTTTGTAAATGGGTTGATTGTGGCTGAGAAACTTCTATTTTATTAAAAAAGCTTGTACCTATTTTATTATTTTTGTCTGTGCCTGAAGGAATGCTAGTACAAGTGGAAGCACAGCCA
>JAOMSY010000069.1 GCA_028355575.1 Francisellaceae bacterium
CTCGATTGACATTACATAGGCATGTTCATTACACATCATTGATACATAATCCAAGCGATCCATATAACCAATACTCTGATTAAAGGGCTTTGTTTCAGCTAATTTTTCAGTCCCTCTATGCAAAAGACCAACATGAGGGTCAGCACGAACAACTGATTCACCATCTAGCTCTAATACTAATCTCAAAACACCATGCGCAGCAGGATGTTGAGGTCCAAAATTTAACGTATAATTCTTAAACTCTGACACTACTTCTCACCCTCCTGACTTAAATCAGCATAACGATTATCTTTCCTAATCACTCTTGCCACATTAATTCTTGGCTCGATCTCAACTGGGCCATAGACGACTCGTTTTAAATTCTCGTCATAACGCATTTCAACATGACCACTAACAGGAAAATCTTTTCTAAATGGATGCCCAATAAAACCATAGTCAGTTAAAACTCTTCTTAAATCCGGATGGCCATCAAATAGCACACCATACATATCGAAAACTTCACGTTCTGCCCATTCAGCAGATGGCCAAATATTCAAGGCTGTCGGCACAATCAAATCGTCTTCTTTAAGCATAACTCTAACACGTATACGCGCATTTAATGATAAGCTGAGCAAATGATACGAGACACCAAACCGACAACCATGTCGGGTTACTGAAAAACTGTCTGCTTGATACATAGAACCACGAGAAAAACCTGTTGCCGTTGCTGAATCTGTCTTCCAGTCACTTTGACCATATGATGCATAGTCAACACCACATATATCAATAAGCTGGTTAAATTGATAATTTTCATTCAAGGACAATAAAACATCAATCGCATCTTTTTTCTTAACAACAAGCGTCAGCTCTTCGCGATCATTAACAATCTCAAGTGCAAGCTCACCAAAATCATTTTGAATTTGCTCAATCATATTACCTACGGACATAATCAGCCTCTAGCAATTGTATTGGTACGTTTAATTTTATTTTGCAGCTGAATAATACCGTACATTAAAGCCTCAGCTGTAGGAGGACAACCCGGCACATAAATATCAACCGGTACAATTCTGTCACACCCTCTGACTACAGAATAAGAGTAATGATAATAACCACCGCCATTAGCGCAAGAACCCATAGAAATCACCCACTTAGGGTCTGGCATCTGGTCGTATACTTTTCTCAACGCGGGTGCCATTTTATTACATAGCGTACCAGCAACAATCATTACATCAGACTGGCGGGGACTTGCTCTAAACACCACACCGAATCTATCAAGATCATATCTAGCAGCACCAGCATGCATCATTTCGACAGCACAACATGCCAACCCAAATGTCATTGGCCATAGCGAACCTGTACGAACCCAATTTATCAAATCATCTGCACTAGTCAGCAAAAAACCTTTATTCGTTGCTGAACTGCCATCACTTACTCCCATTCGAGCGCTCCTTTTTTCCATAGGAAAATAAAACCTAAGAATAACTCAATTAAGAAAATCATCATCGATATAAACCCAGGCCAACCAATTTTGGTAAACACCACAGCCCAAGGAAACATAAATGCCATCTCTAAATCAAACACTATAAATAAAATTGCAACCAAATAAAAACGAATATCAAACTTTAAGCGCGCATCACCAAACTCAGGGAACCCACACTCAAACGGAGAATTTTTTTCATCTGTTGGATTGTCAGCACCGGTAATTTTCGCAACAATACGTCCCGCTAAAGGAACGACAATCCCTAAACCTACAGCGATTAGTAAAAAAATTAAAATCGGGAGGTAACTTTCATATAACATATGGATGCTCCATATTGAAAAACATATTCCATTTCTCAACAATTATATCTTGGGATTTCTAAATTGCCAGTTGAAATCGAAAACAATAAAACACAACATAAATATCAAAAATTTGTCTCTAAATATTCCAATCCAAAGCAATCTCTGATAGAGTTTTTATTGATATTAAATAATGGCCAAACTCAAAATGTATAACATTGTAATTTATACATCACTAGCATCTTCTCTTGCACGACTGCTCCGCCTGTAGGTGGATATATTCATTTTTGTCATTACACTCATATAGTTATATTAATCGTTAAACAATATTAGGAACTACTATTATGAAATCGAATAATAGCGAGAAAATTTATATTTTTGATACCACGTTACGTGATGGACAACAGTCACCAGGAGCAGGCCTAACTTTCGAAGATAATATTTTATATGCTGATTACGCCGATAAACTAAATATTGATATCTTAGAAGCTGGTTTTCCCTCAGCGAGCCAAACGGATTATCAAATTGTCAAATACATATCAGAGAGAATGGCTAAACGCAAATCTAATATGGTTATATCTGGCTTATGTCAATTACGTGAACCACAAGCTGAAGTTACCATGAAGGCCCTAGCTGCAAGCAATAAAATTCAAAAAGCACGTATTCATACCTATTTTCCAGTTGATCCAAACCTTTTAAAGGCAAGCTTGGCAGGAAAATCTTTAGACCCCAAAAGTACTATAGAAACGCTTTATAAAATCGTTAAATTAGCTACCAGTGAAGGCTATGAAGTTGAATTTAGCCCAGAAGGTTACTCACGTGTGGGTGAGAATTTTGACTTTACGACTGACCTAATACGCGCTGCACTAAGCGCAGGCGCAAAAATTATAAACTGCCCAGACACTATTGGCGGGGCTTGTATTAGAGAAGGTGACGAGTATTTTGTTAAAAAAATGCAAACGCACGCTGACATAATGCAAAAAGAGTTTCCAAACCAAGAAATTATTTGGTCAGCACATTGCCATAATGACTTTGGTTTAGCGCTTGAAAACACCATGAATTCAATTTTCGACGGACCAGTCCGACAAATAGAAGGATGTATAAATGGTGTGGGTGAACGAGCTGGAAATGCAGCTTTAGAGCAATGCATTATTTATCTAAGAGAATTTGGCAATTCAGGAAACAAGCATTTTCATAGCGATATTAATATTAATTATTTAAAAAGCACATCAGATTTTATTGCTGAAAAAATGCTACCTAGACAACCACATTCACCTATTGTTGGTGACAATGCGACACGCCATACTTCTGGTGGACATACAAATGCCATATTGAAAAACCCATTAGCCTACCAACCTTTTGACCCAAAAGAAATAGGGAGTGATATTAGTTTTGTTTTTGGACCATTAAGTGGGAGCAACCACGCTAAAAATATAATTGAAGAATTTGGTTACCATTGCCCAAATGATAAAAAAGCAAAAATTGCTCAATTCATTAAAGATGAGTATCATGACAGAAGAAAAGGAATTACTGACCTAGAGTTAGTTTCTGCATATAAAAAATTCCATCACCCTATCAAGCCTACAAAAATAAGCTATACCAAAACTGAAGCAGGTGATGTAAAACTTAAAATTGATGGCCAATTTTTTGACCAAAACAATATTGAAGCACTTTATAAAGGTGAAAACTCGGCACTAGCTGCGCTAAGAGACGCCGTGAAAGAATACATGCCTGAAATTTCTATAAACGATTATCGATCTGAATCTATTAATAGTAAAAGTGTTGATGCACATAGTCGCTCAACTATCATCGTTAAATATAACGATGAATTATACAAAGGGGTTGCTATTGATTCAGACATTGAAATTTCAGCATTAAAAGCATACATTGATGCTGTTAACAAAACCTACGTTGAACAAAACTGTAAGTTGACAGTTGCAGAAAACTAAGGACTCTAAAATGCCAAAAAATATTATTGAAAAGATATGGGATTCGCATATTGTATCTCAACAGGAAAACATGCCTGTTATTTTTGCGATTGATAAGATGATCATGCATGAAGTTACATCAGCACAAGCATTTGACGCAATCAATGAAAAAGGCATATCTGTTAGATTTCCTGAAAAGATCTTGGCTACATTAGACCATAGCATCCCTACCTCTCAAAATCGTGAGGTGATTAATGATCCTCAAGCTAAAAAACAAGTAGAGGCGCTTAGAAGAAATGTTAAAGAACATAACATTAAACTCTATGACTACAATAGCGGCCACCAAGGCATTGTTCATGTAATGGCACCTGAACTTGGCTTTACCTTACCTGGTAATACAGTTGTATGTGGTGATTCTCACACATCAACACATGGTGCATTTGGTGCTATGGCATTCGGTGTAGGTACAACAGAAGTTGGCCACGTGCTAGCAACAGGCTGCATATTACAGACCAAACCAAAAACAATGCGCGTTACCTTTGCTGGCAAACCATCGAAAGAGGCAACTGCTAAAGATTTAATTTTAAAATTGATTGCTCAAATAGGTATAGGCGGCGCGAAAGGTCATATTATTGAATTCACAGGAAAAGCGATTACTGATTTAAGTATGGAATCACGCATGACCTTATGTAACATGTCCATCGAATGTGGCGGACGTGCTGGGTTAGTAGCACCTGATGAAACCACTTTTAACTACTTGAAAGGCAAAAAATATGCGCCTAATGCGGAAAACTGGGATAAAGCGGTTGAATATTGGAAAAGCTTGAAATCTGACAAAGATGCTAAATTTGATACTGAAATAGTGGTTGATGTTGAAAATTTACAGTCTATGATCAGCTGGGGTATTAATCCAGAACAAACAATTGGTATTAACGATACCATTCCAAAATTAAATGAACTTCCAAATACGCATCACCAAATGGCTAAACAAGCCTATGCTTATACACATACCAAAGAAGGCCAAAAAATTCTTGGCACGCCAGTTCAATGGGCATTTATTGGTAGCTGCACCAATGGCAGAATAGAAGACTTACGTATAGCGGCAAATATTCTTAAAGATCATAAAATATCATCAGATGTTACTTTCTATATCGTTCCTGGATCTGAACATGTTCGCCAACAAGCAATTCAAGAAGGATTAGATAAGATATTTAGCGCGGCTGGTGCCGATTTTAGAATGCCAGGATGCTCGATGTGTTTGGCTATGAACGAGGATAAAGTTCCGCCTGGTCAAAGATGCATTAGTACTTCAAATAGAAACTTTATTGGCAGACAAGGGCCTGACAGTATTACACACCTTGCTTCACCAGCCATCGTGGCCTACAGTGCGATTGCTGGAAAAATTGCAACCAAGTTAGAAGAGGAAGTCGCATGAACAAATTTATAGAAGTGACCAGTATTGCAATTCCTTTACCCATGAAAGATGTTGATACTGACATGATTATTCCAGCACAATATTTAACCCAAATAAGCAAAACAGGCTATGGCGAAAATGTATTTGCCCGCTTAAAAGCGACTGACAAAGACTTTCCATTTAATTTACCAAAATTTCAAGAGAGTCAAATTCTAATTAGTGGCTCAAATTTTGGCTGTGGTTCATCAAGAGAACATGCTGTTTGGGCAATACAACAAGCAGGAATTAATGTCATCATTGCAACTTCATATTCTGATATTTTTGCCGGTAACTCAGCTAAAAATGGGTTACTTTTGATTAGCCTGGATGATGAGGTTATGAATCAATTTTTTGCGATAGCAGAAAAAGAAGATTTAATTATCACTGTTAATTTAGAGAATCAAACAGTTTATTGCAAGAATACAGATGAAGCGCATCATTTTGACTATGATCCTTTTCGCAAGGAATGTTTATTAAATGGCCAAGATGATATGGACTTTCTACTTGCACATGCAGATAAAATTGATACATTCAAAAATCAACAGGTTTCATTTTAAGATATAGGAAAGTTAATGAAAAAAAATATTGCCGTTTTAGCTGGAGATGGAATTGGTCCTGAAGTGATGATACAGGCCATCAGAGTCCTGAAAGAAATAGAGAAAAAATATCAGCATCACTTTAATTTTACTGAAGCAAAAATTGGTGGTGCTGCTTTTGATGAGTATCAAAACCATTGCCCACAAGAAACGATAGATGTTTGTAAACAATCAGATGCTATTTTGTTTGGTTCTGTAGGAGGACCTGTTGATGCACAATTAGAACCTAAATGGAAAAATTGTGAAGCAAATAGTCTTTTAGCTATCAGAAAGCATTTTGGATTCAATATCAATATTCGCCCAGTGAGAATGTATTCTGAATTATCTGACCATAGCCCACTTAAGCAAAGTGTCATTGGTGATAATACGGATATTGTTATTTTTCGTGAATTGATTGGTGATATTTATTTTGGTGAACACAAACAAGGTACGGATAAAAATGGTATCCGTTATGCCAAAGATACTGCAGACTATAATGAAGAACAAATTAAATCTATTTTACATGCCGCATTCCAAGCAGCTAAAAATAGAGACAAAAAAGTGACTTCTGTAGATAAGGCAAA
>JAOMSY010000007.1 GCA_028355575.1 Francisellaceae bacterium
TAGTTCGTAATAGTTTTAGTGACCTATGAACTACTACCCAATTTCAAGACCACTTTTCAACTAAAGGTTTTAGATTATTAAAGTTAGAAAATTGCACAACGTTTTGCATAACCGAGACACATGTTCTGGTTTTAGAAATACCTTATTTAATCTATATCCAGTACGGTATCGATTAAAATTAATACTACACGAACAGCCCATGCCATTACCGAATGTCCAATATTTAGAAATATTTATAGCTGTGATTCAAACAGGTTCAGCCACACTAGCTGCAAAAAAATTGAATATGTCAACCTCCACCTGCACTAGAGCATTACACTCGCTTGAAAAAAATATTGGAAGACCTTTATTTACCAAAAATACTAATAAATATATACCCACACATTATAGTTATGAACTATATAAAAATGCACTTTTAATGCTAAATGAATACAAAAAACTCTTTAATCAAATAAAGAATAAAAAAGAATCGATAAAGCTTTATGTGCCTACTGAAGTGTCAAAAATCATTTGCAATTGTGTATTACCCAAAGTTTTATCGACAAACTTGGACATGGCATATTATATCAACTCATATACATCTGGTTTTATAAACGAAAATGGTCTGTATATGCAAAATATACTACCAACATACGATGTATTATTTATTAATAATAATCTATTACATCTAATTAATCTTGACCAATGGAAAGTGATTACTGAAATTAAGAGTTATGAAAAAATCTATGCATCTGACAAATATATTTTACAATCTAATCCAATACACCATCCTGATGATTTAATCAACCACAAATGGTTAAGTATTAATAACCACACCAATAATAATTATATTTTCTTTGATGAGCAAAACAATCAGATCAATGTCAATATAACTCCTATGTTACAACTTGACGATGAGACTGTGATCATAAAATTAATAGAGGCAGGTTTTGGTGTAGCCAAAATAGATTCACTAAGTTTTAGTGCGACACATGATAAAAGTCTAGTTGAAGTCATTCCAGAATTTAGGCTACCTGTTAATACACATAGCATTATCACTAGAACTGGATGTAACCATAAAAAAACAGAGCCTTTAATTGAAATGCTTATAGGCTGCCTTTACGGGTTGTCATCTATAAGTTTAAAGTAGATAAAATTGCTAAGACTTACATTCTAACATCTGCTTCTTATAAGTCTCAGCATTTGCTGCCACCTTTTGTGCAATTTTATATTTAGCTGCCCAACTCTGTTTTTGCTGCTCTGAACCGTTACCAGTAATGAATTTTTTATAACCGCTTTCTCCTAACATATAGGCCATGTACAGGTTAGCAGAATTTGACCATGCCAGTTTGTATTTATTCTTGATTCTATTTAAATACCAACCTATAAAATCGGCTGAGTCATCAAAGTCGCTTCGACTAGCATCTTTATCAACCGCTTTTTTATATTCAGTCCAAGTTCCATTTATAACTTGTGCGTAACCATAAGCTGAACTAGTTGAATTTTTTGCGTCTGGATTAAATGATGATTCTTGAAAAATAATAGCTAAAACCAAACTGGGTGGAACGCCCCATTTTTTTTGAACGTTATGCAAATCCTTACCCCATTTGGGTACTTTCTGTATAATCTGACAACCATTCTGAATATTAACACCCTCTAAATCTACTGAGGAAGAGCAACCTGCCAACAGACCGATAAAAGATAAAAATGTTATAATAGAGAAGCTTAATTTCATAACTAGCTTAAAATGTTCTTTACCTTAACCTTAGTCAAGAAAATCACTAGTCGCAAATTACCTAAGAAAATTGCTGCTGACTAGATATTTTTAACAGTTGCCAAGTATACTATTTATTAGACTATCTTATATTTTAAAAGGTTATTGTTACATGGTGAAATACTTATCAATGCTAAGCCTAGCCTCTTCAGCATTGCTATTAGGGTGCTCTACGACAACTAAAGTAGTTATTCCTGATGATACAGAACTCTACATTTCAGGTGATCCCGTGGTTATAGAAGAAGATGATAGTGTATCAACTACACCTTACTTTTGGACAAGTGCAGGTGACTCACCTGGTGGTGGTATCTCGTTTGAACTTAAAAAAGGTGATGAAGTGGTACAAAAAGGACATTTTGTCTCTGAATTTAGACCTGTCTCAATTTTCTGGCCACCATTGGCTTTTCTTTACTGGCCAATGGGTTTTCACGAAAATGTTACTTATAATTTAGTTAACGATACAGAGATTATTACGACTAAAGAAACCATAACTGTAAATTTTTTAAAGTAATTACACATAATATAGTCACTAAGGCCCAATATTAACCATTGAACCTGTACCAGTCAATGCACCTGCTGCTGCATCAAGCGAAAGAATTGCAGATCCTGACTTAATTACAACACCTTCAGGCGCATTTGATATACTAGACCCTCCATTTGTTATGGTAACCCCAGCAGGAGTTATTTCAATTGAACTAGCTCCACAAGTAAGTGTAATACTAGTTGTTGCAGTAAGGGTAATTGTATCGCTAGTACCTGAAATCGCGCCAACTGGTGCTGAAAGCGAAATACCACCAAGTGTTGCAGTTGAAGTTATATTGCCAGCATCTGCTGTTTCAGATATATTTCCCGCTGTTGCTGTAGATGCAATATTACCAGCTGTTGCAGTTGTTGTATAATCACCTGCAGTGACAGTGTTTGATATACCACCAGCTATTACCTTATTAGTCATACCGCCTGCAGTAACTTCATTTGATATACCACCAGCTTCTACGCTATTACTTATACCCAATAATGCCGCCCTGGTAAACGTTCCAGAATTCCATTTGTACTCTTTAAATGTTTTACTATATGAAGCTTTAAGAGCTGTAAATGAATGTGATAATTCAACTCCTGTTATAGTCGATGACATCTTCACTGGACCAACAGTCAAACTTTCGCTACCAGCCAAAGTAATACTATTTGAATTACCAACTGTTACTGAAAATGAATTACCATAAGTAAATGAATTTTTAAAACCAATAGTAACACCACAGGAATTCCCATTTGTATAAGAAAATGAATTTCCTTGTGTATTACTTGCTGAATCACCGCCTACAGTCTTCTTTTCTCGTAAGTTGTCTCCAGGCGTAGGAAATAGCCCCCATGACAAAGCTGTCCAATTACTTGGCCAATCCATAATTTCTGT
Organism: Francisellaceae bacterium; assembly: GCA_028355575.1. Classification (GTDB taxonomy): domain Bacteria; phylum Pseudomonadota; class Gammaproteobacteria; order Francisellales; family Francisellaceae; genus CAJXRW01. Next base: position 3,162 of record JAOMSY010000007.1, read on the forward strand.
TTGATCTCCATCAGTCGAGTTATCTGATGCTGCTTTAACATCACCCATTACTAAACTCACATTCCCACTTGGAGAATAAAGATGCGTATATTCTTGGCCTTTTTCATCACCCATGACATATACGTTTCCGCTTGCACTTCTAGTAATGCTACGTTTTTGATTCTTCGATGTTACTAGGTTCTTATTACTGGAGTTATGAACTGCACCAATAATAATTGGACGGTCAGGATTACCAAACTGAAAAGCTAAACATATCTCCGAATTTTTATGCATAGGAAAGTGGTTGCCGTATTGGTCACCAATATATGACTCCATTTTACGAACCCAGTCAGAGGCTTGACCATCTGGTTTATCACTATGAAGCAATCGAACTTTATAGCGCCCTTGGTCATCTAATTGCGCATACTCACCACTGGTTTCAGCATCTAACATCGCAGGAATAATCCCATCAATGCGCTTTGCAGAAGTCACTAAGGGCGCTCTATACTGAATATTTCCAGGTATAACTTTAAATTCAGTCGTAAAAACAACTTCATTTTCTTCACTACGACTATCCTGCAAACCTAAATGTGATAAAGCAACTTGTCGTTGTGATCCTTTTTGAATCGCGTCAAAAACTAAATATTCTTGATTACAAGCATCTCTAAAATGATTGACTAATTTAAAACGATAACCTGGAACAATATTTGAAGCCAAAGTCGTTCCTGTATAGATTTGTTCTTTACAATTAATCTCCTGCGCTCTGATCTCTGCAATTCGTTTAGCATCTTTCTCATTCAATACATTCTCATCATATATTTCAACGATACCCATTCCATGTGATGAAACTTCAACCTCTGTAACAATTGTCTTAGTATCATCATTATAATTGTACCCCTTAAGCTCAAGCGTTCTAGCCACTTTGCTTATTTCGCATATAAAATTCTCTACTACATAATTTGACTCTGAAATTCCTGTAATATTCTCCTGATTATATTTAAGTTCAGAAAAATGATCATGGTCTTTATGGGTAGAGTATCTATCCGTCAATACTAATGTTTCAAAGTCAGTACCCTGCTCAAAATAATAATAGATACCTTCATGTTCCATCCACCTAGAAATAAAATTAAAATCTGTCTCTTGAAACTGGCAGACAAAATCTCTTGGATTATATGTTTGTGATAAATCCATACGATAATGCTGAATTTTAGCCTGCTTTAAATGTGACTCAATAATGCTAGGTATTGTTTCATTTAAGAAAACTTCTGTTTTTTCTTGGTGTTTGGTTTGAGATAAATGTGGTTCTAAAACAAGTTCATAACTATAACCTTTACCAACTTTACCTTTTTGAAAAAATTTAGTCACAATACCATTTACATATTGTAAGGCATTTGCGCCTTTAACATTAACCGTTAAAGTTGCATTCTTATCCACAAATGACCAATAATCTAAATTAGGGTTAGTCGATACTAACTCAATTTTACAAACATACAGTTGAGATAAACTTACTTCAAACTCAAAGTCTAAAACCGTTAAGCTTTCTTTTTGCCCACTTACTTTACATTCAAAACGACTTGAAAATCCTGGTAACATCAATCACTCCTCATTGAAGTCTTTAACTTATACTAAGGAGTATTAAAAAAAATACAATATCATTTTGGGTGACTAATTATGACTACATAGTTATTCCCCATAGTCAGATGATTACGAAATTCTAATCAAAACTGGTCAGGGGTGATGTACCCTTCATATTTGCTTCCGTTATTCTGAGTGAATTACCCCCAGAATATAGAGTAGCATTAGCAACAGAAGTTTTAAGTCCATTAGATCCAGTACTAATTGTGATACCAGTAGAAGATATTTCGATTGAACTCCCGCCACATTTTAATGTTAATTTACCTAAAACGCTTTCGATCGTTACATCTTTTTCTGCTTTTAGACTTATATTGTTACTTGCATTTAAATTTATATTACTGGTCAAAGCTCTAGCATTAACTGTAAACCCACCAAACGCATCAATATTTGTATCTTTTATTGATTTAAACTTTAAACTGCCTGTAGCGGCTGTTGTTGATATATTCCCAGTGGTTGCAGTTGTTGTTATCCCACCTGTTGCAACTGTAACATCATAACCTAAGCCAATAGTAAGAGTAGACTTTCCAACTATATCTGTTGTGACGTCATTTCCTTTAAAATCATACGTTTTACCAGTTTTTGTATAATCTACTTTTAAAGCAGTTATTGTTGTGCCTACAACAAGGCCTAAAATATCTGCAGACATTTTAAGTGGTCCTGCTGTTACTGCTTGAGATCCAGCTAGTTTAATATCACTTGTGTTTCCAACAGTAACTGAAGAAGATAACCCGTATGTAAAAAAGTTTTTAGACCCATAAGTACTGGAAGCAGTATTCCCTCGAGAAAGTGACCAAGAATCACCTTTTGTATAACTATAAGCATCCCCTTTTGTAATACTTGCAGAACTCCCCGATGTTGACTCATACTTCTTTAAAAACTCGTCATTTGGTTCAGGGAAACTAGTCATTGGCCCCCAACAACTAGGCCAGGGTTCTTTTACCGTTTGATCCCCATCAGTCGAGTTATCTGTTGCTGTTTTAACATCGCCCAAAATCATGCATGAATTTCCATTTGGAGAATATAAGTTTGTATACTCTTGCCCTTTTTCATCACCCATAACAAATACATTTCCACTTGCACTTCTGGTTACACTGCGTTTTTGATTTTTAGAGGTTACAAGATTCTTATTACTGGAGTTATGAACCGCGCCAAGAATAATGGGTCTGTCTGGATTACCAAATTGGAATGCTAAACATATCTCAGCATTTTTATGCATAGGGAAATGGTTACCGTATTGATTACCAATATAAGACTCCATTTTACGAACCCAGTCAGAAGCCTGACCATCCGGTTTATCACTATGGAGTAATCGTACTTTATAGCGCCCTTGGTCATCTAATTGCGCATATTCACCACTAGTTTCGGCATCTAATATTGCAGGGATAATCCCATCAATGCGCTTTGCAGATGTTTCCAAAGGCGCTCTATATTGAACACTTCCAGGTATAACCTTAAACTCAGTCACAAAAACAACTTCATTTTCTTCACTACGACTGTCCTGCAAACCTAAATGTGATAAAGCAACTTGCCTCTGTGAACCTTTTTGAACTGCATCAAAGACTAAATATTCTTGATTACATGCATCTCTGAAATGATCAATTAATTTAAAGCGATAGCCTGGAACGATATTTGAAGCCAAAGTCGTGCCTGTATAAATCTGTTCTTTACAATTAATCTCTTGCGCTCTTATCTCTGCAATACGTTTCGCATCTTGCTCGTTTAGTACATTCTCATCGTAAATCTCAACAGTACCCATTCCATGTGATGAAACTTCAGCCTCAGTAACAATGGTCTTAGTATCATCATTATAGTTATAGCCTTTAAGCTCAAGCGTTCTAGCCACTTTACTTATTTCGCATACAAAGTTTTCAACTACATAATTTGACTCTGAAATGCCTGTTATATTCTCTTGATTATACTTAAGCTCAGAAAAGTGTTCATGGTCTTTATGTGTAGAGTAACGGTCCGTTAAGACTAATGTTTCAAAGTCTGTACCTTGCTCAAAATAATAATAGATGCCTTCATGTTCCATCCAACGAGAAATAAAATTAAAATCTGTTTCTTGAAACTGACAGACAAACTCTCTTGGATTATATGTTTGCGATAAATCCATACGATAATGCTGAATATGAGCTTGCTTTAAATGTGATTCAATAATGCTAGGTATTGTTTCATTTAAGAAAACTTCTGTTTTTTCTTGGTGTTTGGTTTGAGATAAATGTGGTTCTAAAACAAGTTCATAACTATAACCTTTACCAACTTTACCTTTTTGAAAAAATTTAGTCACAATACCATTTACATATTGTAAGGCATTCGCGCCTTTAACATTAACCGTTAAAGTTGCATTCTTATCTACAAATGACCAATAATCTAAATTAGGGTTAGTCGATACTAACTCAATTTTACAAATATATAGTTGAGATAAACTTACTTCAAACTCAAAATCTAAAACCGTTAAGCTCTCTTTTTGTCCACTTACTTTACATTCAAAACGACTTGAAAACCCTGGTAACATTAATAATACTCCTAAAAAATGTCGTTTTCTTTTTAATATTTAGTATATTCACAAGATAACTTTGACAGGCTAATAGCTTCTATCAAGGCCCCCAAGAGATCATAGGAGCTGTTCCCTCAATGCCTGTAGGACCAACAATGATACCATTCCCAGCATCTAAAGCGACACCTTCAGCTGGATCTGCTGTAATTGTGGCGACACCAGAATTAATAACAACACCAGCGGGGGTTATTTCTATAGAACTTCCTCCACAAGTAAGCGTTATACCTGCCGTTGCCTCAAGCGTAATATTTGTTGGTGTCATATTTACAGAACTAGTATCACAAGTTGAGCTAATACTAGCAGCTGCAATATTTTCTATAGTGCTTGCATCTGATTTAATTCCATTAGATGTATTAGTAATATTTCCCATAGCAAAATTAACAATATTGCCCATTGTGGCAGTTGAAGTTATATCACCACTCACGATAGTAATTGTATATCCCGCAGCTACTGTTAATGCTGATGTACCCATCACAGTTGTTGTAACATCATCCCCTTTAAAATCATACGTTTTTCCAGCCTTAGTATAATCAATCTTAATCCCAGTTAGCGTTGTAGAAGCAGTTAAAACAGTACCTGTAAAACTTAACGAATGCGTTCCAAGTGTAACTGATTCTGAGCCTGCAAGCGTAATACTTGAAGAATTACCTACTGTAACCGAAGTTGACTGGCCAAAGGTAAAATAATTTTTAGTTCCATAATTGTAACCAACCACGTTACCGTTTGTTAAACTGTAACTATCACCCGAAGTAAAACTAAAAGCACTTCCATCTGTATTACTTGCAGAATCACCCTTTGTTTGCTTATTTTCTCGCAATAATGCATCACTTGGCGATGGTGCCATCCCTAAAGTTCTAGCTCCCCAATTGGAAGGCCAAGGCATTATTTCTGTTTGATCACCACTTAAAGAATTTGATTTAGCAGCTGCAAAATTACCTAAGACCAAACTAGAAGTACCATTAGGCGAGTAGATATGTGTATATTCCTGACCTTTCTGATCACCCATTACCATCACATTACCACTAGCACTTCTGGTAATGCTACGTTTTTGATTTTTAGAGCTAACTAAGTTTTTGTTACTTGAATTATGTACTGCACCCAATATGATTGGTCTATCTGGATTACCAAATTGGAATGCTAAACAAATTTCTGCATTTTTATGCATTGGAAAATGGTTTCCGTATTGATTACCGATATATGATTCCATTTTCCTAACCCAATCAGATGCTTGCCCATCTGGCTTATCGCTGTGCAACAACCTAATTTTATAGCGGCCTTGGCTATCTAATTGTGCGTATTCACCACTCGTTTCTGCATCTAAAATTGCAGGTATAATTCCATCTATACGTTTAGCCGGAGTAACTAAGGGTGCTCTAAATTGTACCCTGCCTGGGATAGCTTTAAATTCAGTAGTAAAAACAACTTCACCTTCCTGACTAATACTATTTTGTAGCCCTAAATGAGATAATGCAACTTGTCGTTGTGAACCTCTCTGTATAACACTAAAAACTAAATACTCTTGATTACACTCACCTCTAAAATGATCAACAAGCTTGAAACGATAACCTGGAACGATATTTGAAGCTAATGTTTTACCTGTGAATACTTGCTCTTTACAGCTAATCTCTTGGGCTCTTATTTCCGCAATACGTTTGGCATCTTGTTCATTCAGTACATTCTCATCATAAACTTCAACTGTACCCATCCCATGTGATGATACTTTTGCTTCTGTAACGATGGTCTTAGTATCATCGTTATAGTTATAGCCTTTAAGCTCTAAAGTCCTAGCAACTTTGCTTATCCTTGAAGAAAAATTTTCAACAACATAAGTAGATTCTGAAACACCAGTCACATTTTCTTGATTATATTTCAGCTCAGAAAAATGCTCATGATCCTTATGGGTTGAATAACGATCAGTTAAGACCAAAGTTTCAAAATCAGTACCTTGATCAAAGTAATAATAGATTCCCTCATGTTCCATCCAACGACAAATAAAATTAAAATCAGTTTCTTGGAATTGACAAACAAACTCTCTTGGTTTGTATGTCTGTGACAAATCCATGCGATAATGCTGAATATGAGCTTGCTTCAGATGTGACTCTATAATATTTGGAATTGTTTCATTTAAAAAAACTTCCGTTTTTTCTTGATGTTTCATTTGAGACAAATGCGGCTCAAGGATAATTTCGTAACTATAACCTTTCCCTACCACTCCCTTCTGAACAAATTCAGTAATAATACCGTTAACATATTGGAGTGCATTTGCTCCTTTAACATTCACAGTTAAGGTTGCATTTTTATCCACAAAAGACCAATAGTCCAAATTAGGATTCGTGGAAACCAGTTCAATTTTACAAATATAAAGCTGGGATAAAGTAACTTCAAACTCAAAATCTAACACAGTTAAAGATTCATTTTGTCCACTAACTTTACATTCAAATCGACTTGAGAATCCTGGTATCATACTAATATTCCTGTTGTTTAAGCCCCTAACATAATGGTAACTGCTGTGGATGTCATTACCATGCCTGGTGTATTTTCTTTATTTTGCATTGTTGGTGATTGCGTCGTTACTGCCGGTGATCCACCAACTTTTACAGTTGGTGCCATAGTAGACATAAATTGAAGCTGACCCATAATCATACTAGAAAGCACACCGCCAATTGCACCAGCCTGATCACCATTAGTCATCGGAATCTTACCATCTAAATTAATTGCTGGGCCATTTGCAAAAAGCACAGTTGCAACTGGTTGATCACACATTGTAGGTACACCAATATTGGGGTACGGAAGCGGCACAGTTGCTGGCCCAACCTGGGTTTTACAAATATCTGTTGGTCCAGTTGTCTGAATAGGTGGGTCTATCGTTCTCAATGGATTTGGCATGTTCTTCTCCCGGTTATCCTATAGATATCGTTCTTGCATCAATGGTTGTATCTTCCTCAGACAGCATATGTATAGACTGACTATCGACTCTCCAATGGTCATTAACAATCATTCTAAGCTCTTGAGTCACAGACTGTTCGAATTGGGATACTTCTTTTAATAACTGCTGAGTTTTAATTTGGCTAAACTCGCTATATTGATATAAATCTTCAGTTATCATATTCATTGATTTCGAAGTTATATCAGCCTGATTTGTTATCAAGTTATAACTTAATGCTTTATTTGATATTCCTCTTGCTTCAATATTAATATTCCCTGCAGAAGTAATGTTGGTTTGATCAGGTAAGACAAGATCAACCTCCGTGTCACTATCACGCTCCAATATACTCAAAATATATATTTCATTTTCCATAAAAACAACCTGGACAATATCTTGTTCCATTGGTTGAATTAAACAACTAAATGCTTTTTTAGCTTGAAAGTGATTATCTTTAATTTTAATTTGATATTTTTTTCCATCAACATTCGTCACTAGCGCACTTGATGTTTGCTCTGTTGATCTATATTGATTAAATGATGATATTTGACTAGACATAAGACCAATTCTCCGCTTTCAATTTTTGTTGATTTGTTTCTCTTAACCCATCTTTATTTGTGTTTGAATAAATGGGCTCTCCTTTTGTATTATGAACATCACAAGTATTCAGACTTGCATTTGTAAAATCTGTCTTATCAATATTAGCGTATATTAAATTTGAATATGATAAATTCGCTTTAGTACAATCTGCTGAAGTTAGTATCGCATTTTGGAAATTACTAAACTGTATATTTGCAGATTCTAATTTTGCTTGAGTAAGATTTGCTTCACCAAACTGTGACATTGGCGCATGCAGTTCAATGAGATTAGCTTTCGTCAAATTTGCCTTTAAAAAGTTTAATGACTCAGATCTTAAACCTTGAAAACTTGCTTGTTCAAGATTGCTTTGAATAAATGATACTTGAATCATTTCTGCAACTGCTTCGAAATCGGCAGCTTTTAATTCTGCACTCATAAAGCTAGTTTGATTCAAGTATGTATTTCTCCATTGACAATTTTCAACCTTGGATCGATTAAACATAACCTTATTAAGCTTTGATTCATCAAAACTGCACTCTATAAATGTAGCGTCCATAAATTTAGCACGTGAAAAATCGCAATTACTAAATCGACAGCTTTCTAAGTTAGACTTCGATATATCAACCAATGTTGAATTACAATCATTTAGCTCAGCCTCTTGCCATTTTCCGTCAATAAAAGAAGCGCGCGAAAGCTTAACGCTATTAAAGGCGACATTTTCAAATGTACAGCTTTTGAAGTGTGACTGTTCAAAATCACAATCAGTAAACTTCATATTCTTAAATGTACAGTTATTAAAAAAAGTTTTTCGAAGCGTTGCATTAGCTAAGCTTAAATTTTCAAAATTACAATTCTTCAAGATTGCCTCGTTTACCTCAAAATCCTTATAATTTTTTGCACCAAATTGTCCTTCGTCAATCACTTTATGATTTAAATATAGACAATCTGAATCCACCTCAGAAAAGTTAATATTTACTAACTTTGATTTTTCTAAATTAATCTCTGTCATTGTACACTCGCTTTTTGCACAGATTTGGTTAGCTCAAAATTTTCATTAACCAGATTTTTCTCAAACATTACATTATCAATAACGCTCTGATAAAAACTCACATCATATAAATTAGAGTTAATGAAGCTGGCATCATTTAGTGTTGAACACCGAATATTTACTTCTAATAAGTTTGATTTTTCCACATAACTTCCAGTCAAGTCACAAGAATAGAAATTAGAATTTTGTGCTAAAACTTTATTCAAATGCATTTTAGGTAGTTCACAAAACCTGAACTGAGATGCAACTATATTTGTTTTTGTGAAATGACAATTTTCCAATTTGGAGTTAAAGCATTTAAATTTAGTTAAATTTGCATTTTCAAAATCACAATTATTTAAACTGGATGAAGTATCCATTCTAAAATCAGGAAAGTTAACTTCCTTAAAGCAGATATTATCGAATTTAGCATCATTCACTGTTAATTTTTCAGCTTCAGATAATTCAAAAGAACCTTGTAAAAAATTTGATTTATTAATTTGGCATTTAGATAAGTTCGACTCAACACACTGAATGTCATCAAAGTTAACATCAAAGAAAGTAACGCTATTTAATTTTGATTGATTTAGTAATATTTTTTTACTAACACATTGGTTAAACATTGTGGATGTAATCGTTCCATAATCAAGATTCACATTATTTAATTCGCACTTATGAAGCGTGAAGTCCTTTAAGTTCGAAGAAGGTATCCGGGTACTATTTAATTCACAACCTCTAATATTAACATTTTCACCACTTAAGCCTGTTAAGTCTGTCCCATTAAGCTGAGTATCATTTATGGTCACAGCTTTAAATATATTATTATGCATTATGGCACTTGAAAAATTACAATCTAATATTCGTAAATCTTCAAAAAGCGCTTGATTCAATTTTGATTCTGAGAAATTTGTGCCAGACAGTTTAGATTGCTTAAATATTGCTCCAGACAAATCTGCACCAGTAAAGTTAGCATTTGACAAGTCCAATCCAGTAAAATCTCGATTAGCTAAATTTTGATATGAAAAGTCATTATCTTTATAGACTATTTCAATCTTCTCTTTTTCTACGACTTCCTCAACTTTTGGCTCACTCGCGTCCATCTCTTTAATTTTAGCTGCAATTTCATCAGTTAATTCTTTCGGGTCAGGTAACTTATCTGCCTCTTCTTTTGGTAAATTTGCCTTGGCTTTTCCAATGCTAGATGCCAGTGAGGCGCCAAGCGCAGCAATCGTTTCATCCATCGTCATTTTAGGTGGATTTAGAATTTCTTCTTTCTTATCTGGAAATTGTGAAATCAATTTCTGTTGCATATCATTTAATTTTTGATCCATATATGCTTTCACTTTATCTGAAGCAATCTTTGGATCTTGTTCATTTATCACACTTTTGAGTGCATCTGGTAAGTTTTTCTCAGGATTATCATCTATATGGTCAGCATATTTGGCTTTTATCTCAGCCAACTTAGCTTCCATGTCTGATTTAATTTTCTCAACCTCAGGATCTAATTCTGGTTTTTTAGCTGGCACTTCAACTTTTGGCGCCTCACTACTTTCTACTTTTGGCGCTTCTGGTTTCTTCATTTCAACGGGTTTAAAGGAGGGTTTTTTAAGCGCTATTTTTTCGTTTAGGTTAGACAAGTGCTGTTCTTTACTTATTTCGTCATCTAACAACATATCAGCGAGATAAAGATATGCTAAGTTTGATGCCTCATTATCCTTAACTTGCTTAGATCCATGCGCAACAATAATCCCCTGTTTCTTGCTCGGGAAAAGCCATACAACATCTGGTTTTATTTTAATTTCATCGAAATTATTTGCCTTATCTAAAGAGAATAATTGTATTTTTTTAAATGGAAATGATTGGAGTCCGTTTTCATCATCATCTAATCTAATTTTAAAAGTATCACCCCATTTAAATACCTTATCACTGCGTTGGTCTTTAGGTGCAATCTGAAAGACCTCTGGTTTGTGATCTTTAGGCAAGGCGGGCCAACGTGTTTTCAACCATTTATCGTCAAAAGTCCCACTGGTTTTTTTGTAATGTTCATCAGTTAACGGTAATGCGAGAAATTCCTCTTTTTTACCCTCTTTGAAAATATCAGAGATTCTTAGTGATACTTTTTTTACTGTATTATCATCCAAGAACACTAGGCATTCGCCTTGAGATCGAGGTGAACAATTGTCAAAGATACATTTTTGACTTACTTCTTGAACTAATTCTAAAAGCTCTGTTTGTGGTAGCCATTCTTCAGAGTCTTCACCATAATTAAAACCAGCATATACTGATGTATGCATGTAAAAATCAGGCTTTTGCCACTCAACTTTACGCATACAATAAAGTTGGTCAGGTCTAATCACTTTCATATCAACACTCAATTCTGATTAATACATATTCAAGATATCATTATGACATGCTGTAATCATCTTAATTACAAAAAAATTGTAACTATTTATGACTAGCAATCGCTGCAAGCATATCAACTCTACAAAGTCGATGATAGTAATCATCATGTGACTCATTCAAACTCTTTTTAGCTTCAATTAGTTTCAACAAAATCTTACTTGCTAAAACCTTATCCCAACACTCAATGTTGAAAGATTCAAGTTTTTCTTCAAGATAACCCATATAAGCTTTAATTAAACCCTCATTTTTACTCGGAATCATACTATCAAGCATTTCAATTAATAGTTCCACTTTTAAATTCTCTGATATATCTGAGTCTAAATAATGATGAATTTTAGCGTATAATTCTAATCTAGCTGTTTTTGATTTTTGGTGTATTTTGTCGAGCTCATCAAAAAATTTCTTTTCAGTATCAGTGAGATTTTCCCTATTATCAGCAGATATTGTTTGTGTTGATTCACTTGTAGCTAAGTCTTCCTGAAGCCATGCCAGTGTTTGTTGGCCTATCATTAGCGCTTTATCTGAGAATTTCAGCTTAACAATATCAGGAAAGCGATGATATAAAGCTAATAACTCACATTTAATTGACCTACTAACTTCTAATTTACCTGTCATCTCAAAAGCTGAACAAATTTTAAAATTAAGCTCAAACCAATAAGGGTTTTCAATTGCCCATCCTTCACAAATATCAATAATGCCTTGCTGGTTATCTGCATCAAGTAATAGGTTAAGCTGTTTAACCAAATTTCTATCTGGCGGTGGCACTCTGGTTATAAATTCATTATCACTTGGTGGTAATACTCTAATGATTTGCCAAATAGACATTCTCGCTAAGCGATAAGCGATTTCTGGTTCAGCATTATTTTCCTTTAGATAATCTGCAATTATTTTAGCGTTTTCCCATAAATTGGACTGCTTTTCTAAAGCATCACTGACTGATGTTATCTGCCCAGCAGACATATTCAAACCTGAGGCTTCAGGTTCATCATTTTCCGGTTTAGAGATCTCTTCTTCTGGCTTTGACTCTTCTTTTTCAAGTGCAATAATTCTTTCAAAGTTACGAATTAATGGCAGGAAAGTCGGCGCCTCTTCACTTAAACCAGAAAGGCTTTTATCAAGATTCTTGAATTGTTCAATAACAGGATCAACTTCTGACTTAGGTCTTTGGCCCTCAAAACTTTCTAAAAAATCTGAAAGCTGTTCTATTAACCATTCAAACGCTGACCAGCGACCATTAAGTCGTCTTAGAGGTGGATAAAGATGCTCCCAATAATCTGAAATTAGATTATCAACAACGCCTAAGCCAGCAACTAGCCCAATTAAATCTTCAGTCTTCAATAAGCCCACAGCTAGATAACAAGCAACAAGTATATCTTTACTTTCATTGCCCAATATCTCTGCAGATAGGCGACTAACATCCGGCCAATTAATGCCTGAAAGATTACTATTAGGATCATTAGCAGCAGCTAAAACATGTTTTAGCTCAAGAAAATTATCCTCTTTCCTGCAATTACTACCAATTTGATCTTCGTCATCAAAAGGTTTTTTAGCTAAGGTTTCTAACGTCTCAACACTCATATTTATTAACTCTCAGGTGACGTTTTTTTTACAGGCGCTGGTGCAGCTTTTGGGGCTTCTGATTTTTTTTGCTCAGGGTCAGCTTTTACCGGGGTAGTATCTTTTAGCGGAACACCTAAGGTTCCAGATGTATCAGGTTTAATATTTGTATTGACTACCACCTTTTTTGGTGCTGTAACAGGCGCACTATCAGTGCTCCATGACTGATCACCCCAACAACTTATAATATCAAGGTATTTCCAATCTGCGAGCTTCCCATATACCTGTGAGGTTAATGCCGCTTTTTTGCTTGTATAATCTGTGAGCAGAGATTTAATAGCGTTTAAACCTTTAAAGTCAATAAATACTGATAAATCATTCACATCATAATTCTGTAATTGAGAGTACACTTCCGGGAAATCACTTGCTTTATAATTCACTTGCCCTTGAGAGTACTCATTAACCAGCTCAAGTAATCCGTCATCACCTATGTATTTTTTGACTGCACTAAAATCAACAGCGCCTTCAAAATTAATACTCACTTCAGCATAACTACACTTAAAGATATCATTAGTTAATGCAATGTTTGATACCATATCATAATTATTATAAACGTGCTTCTTACCCTCACATACTACTGTTACAGTCGTAGAATCAGGAAATAGTTTTGCATCTTGATTCACATTTGTTGGTTTTATCTGAGCCTGAACAAGTTCTTGTGAACTTTTAACAATATTTTCAATACGTTTCTGCAACATCTGTAACTTAACATATTCATATTGATCACGCGCATAACTATAAACAAAAGGTGAAAACTCAAATGTATGACCAAAAACTGGCTTTGGAACATACTTACGCTTACTGTCCTTATAAATTATAAATGGATAAACATACTTAACCATAAATTGATTAATATCACTTTTTTGACCAAATAGCTCTTCAAGAGAATATGAATTATTTATTACTGAGCTTTCAGGATTGTTAATTACCTTATTCTTCCACATTTGCCCAACATAGCACATGGATTTTTCTATCACACCATGGAAATAAAGATCAAACATTCCCTTAAACAAATTCCAAGTAGCATCATTTCTATTAACCAAATTAAAGTCATTGGTTGCAAAAAATTTCACCTGTTGGTAGGCATTAAAGGCTTTATAAAACTCACTCTGATCTGACTTAGAAGCATCACTTGAACCTTGACTACCTTTAGACGGGCTAGCTGCAGCATCTGAAAATAGTGATGATGCAACATTAAAGGATGCTTCTTGATCTAGCGTCAACACATATTTTTGTAATTTAATTAAGGACAATTCATAAGCATTCATCGCCTTAAGTAAGCTTTCATCATAAAAAACACCATCAACACGAGCTTTAAAGTCACGAGTATATTTATCCAAGTAATTAATAAACTCTGCCCACCAAGATAATTCCGCTTTAGTTTGGAGCGCTAATAATGATTTCTGATAATATTTATCTAAGTTAAAGAAAAGCTTCAACCATTCTGGTTGTTGTAATAGCATTTTATCAGTAAAGTTTTTATGTATTGTGTTAGCATAATAAAAGTAAGGTGACTCAGTTAATGGCAATTGTGCCGTCGCATACCAAGCTGCCTCTGATGGAATATATTCTATATCTTTCCTAAAACCATGGGCAAATTCTTCCCATGTTTTATAGCGATTTAAGTCATATTCAGCAAAAAATTTCAAACTATATTGCTCCACTTCGGTCGGTTGAAGTTGGACATTAGCAATATTATTAAATAAGGCCTGAATCAACTGATAACCATCTTGTGTGTAAACAGGTTTAACATACATATAGTTTGTTGGAAATTTATTCTCTGGCCAGTATGTCCCAGCCGTAATTGGTTGTATGTTACTCACCTCATCCACCCAAGATGTTAGCCATCTAAAAGGTTGATCAAATAAGTCTAAGCTATCCAATAATTTTAGCAAATCACCTCTTTGTTTTTTTAGTTGTATTAAGTTTGGATTCCAACTAATGTAATTCTTATATAAAATACCGTAACTATTGGTTTTAAAGTCATCATTGATTAACAATGTATCCATATGCAAGGATTCAATCGCACTTTCCGGCATTAAATCTAATTTAGCTTGAATGAGATTAATTTTTTCGACTATATTTTGTACAACAAAACCATAATTTTGTTTATGATTTGGCTTTGTAACTGTATCTGCACTCTGAACTAGCGCAGCACGCAGGTCATCTATTACATATTTATTGAACTGATTGACAAACCTTTGGTGAGTCCCTAATACGATATCATCAAAAGCTTGTGAATATGGCCAAACAGAAAAAAACCAATTTTCTTTGATCCCTTCAATCGTCTGGATATCTTGGTTCATATTAGACAACAATAATAAATTATAATTCAGTTTAGCTGAATACTGATTTTCCCTTACTTTTGCCACTTGGTTAATTTCAACCAACGCTTTAATTGCATGAGCGTAAGCAATACCTAAATAAATAGCACCACCAATAAATACAAACCACCATACGCTAATCCCCTGGCGATAATAACGCCGTCTAGCAGATAAATTTTTAGAGAATTTATTATAGAAATAATAATCCGTTGGTAATATTTTGGCAAAAATATCGTGAATGAATAAATCTTGTGCCCCCAAACGTGAACGCAAACTAATAGACAAACCTTCTAGCACAGAACCATTATCAACCTCGACACCTGACTCTTGTTTGGCACTAGTGATAAACATTCCTCTTAATACTGGGTTATCGGCCTTTACTTGTGCACTCACTCTAAAAAAGGCATTCAAAAATTTTGTTAACGGTTTTTTCAACTCATCTAAATGGTTATTAAACAACATTACTCTTGGCATGAGTGAATTATTAGCTTGCAACTGTAGCGTATTGAACCCTCTAATTCTATCTGATAAATATCGCTGCCACTCATTAATTAATATTGCTGAGTCGCTATGGAATTCACTTTCATTAAATAGCTTACCAAAAGCTTGCTGCCTAACCTCTTCAGGCAGCGCAAAAGAAAAGCTTTCGAAACCCTGTAAACGATCAGCTTTTGTAATAATTAAATATACTGGATAACTAAATCCTATCTGCTTTGAACATTTTTCAACCTTCTGGCGCAAATCTTGAGCGTATTGCGCTAGAGCATCTGCATCTCCTTGTAACTGATCAACAGACACCGTAGCAACAAAGCCTTTTAGTTTAATATGTCTTTTATGCAGCTTAATCTTATAAGTAAGTTTTTTCCAAGCACGTAAGGCCACTCTTGATGGCTTTGCTAAAAACATTGCTCCACTTGTTTCAGCGATAACTGAGTCATCTAAAGCCCAACAATGAGCAGTCTGAGTGGGCAGAACTTCAGCATTTGGATCAATACTTTCAGAAAGCGTATAAACCCTTGAGCCATTTACCAGGCTAGATTTACCACTATCTAAATTACCAAGTAAAATATACCATGGTAGCTTTTTCTTGTGTTCTTTATGGTAGTTCTTTGAATGCAAAATTGCATTATCAAAGCTCTCTTCAAAAGATTGATCGGCAGGCTGCTCTTCTTCATCTTCACCTAATTTTCGTTTTCTTAGATAACGCCTAAATAATTTGAAAAGCCATTTAAGCAAGTAATACGATAGGATAACCCCAAAAAATATTACAATACTCCACCAAAGTGGAATTCTAAAAAACAGACAAGCAAATAGACTTATTATTGCCAAACCAACTAATAAGGCTATTATAAACAATACTTTTAGTATCTTCTTAATCATACCTAAAACACCTTAATTAGCTTAAGCTTTTAAAATAATCAGATGCCATTGCTTGAATGACTTCGTTAAAAACAATCGTTACAATACCAAACGGTATTAGCGGGATTAACCACCAAACCAACTTAGACCAAAAGCTTTTAATAGCACTTCTATCTCCATCCAATGGCCTAGCATTTTCAACTTCAGCAAGGGGAGTGATAGTACAATTAACTAATGGTTTATTAAAGTCACCTCCGTATTGGTCTATTATTAACTTGTAATAGTTTTTACATTTTTCAGTTAATATAGCGTTATCCTGACCACGGTGAAATTTACCTTTAAACCCAAGCTTTAAACAATAATAGTAAATTTCAAGAAGACTAATTTCTCCCGGAGGAATGGCATCAAGCTTATCAAAAAACACCTCCCCTGCTCTGGTGGTGTTAAAATATTTGGTTTGAAGCATTTTTTTCTTCCAAGCTAGTTTTTCTCTCCAACTAGAGCATAGAACGAACTCATCAATCCAAGCGCATATCGCAAATAAACTATCGCTGTATGCCTCCTCTGGAAACGATAATAAGCTCACTTTCTTTATTTCATCAAAAAGCTTATCTAGTTTCGCTTGAACCTCATCAATAGTCTGGCCTTTAAACTGACTATTTTGGAGTCCAATTGCATATGCAAATACTTCACTGAAGTTTGTAACCATACTCATTGCTATGACCTCACAGAAACAAAATCGATACTGACACCAGATATTGGCTCAGCCCAAAACACAGAAATAGATTGAGACGCAACAACAGAACGCCACTCATCCACGGTTGGATCAAGCCGACAATAAACACAAACGGAATCCTTTGGAACCCCTGCTGGTGCACCGTCTAACACTTCTACTGGAATACCTGAAAGTGCTCTCTCTATAATAGTATCAATACTCACAACCGAACCAACTTTTAGTTGAGATTCAAAATCAACAGTACTGAGCTCTTGAGTGTTTTCTTCCGCATGAATTCGTAGGTAATAGCTTGTTCTAGGCGTAAATATGCTATTTGGAAGATCCGTTGTGTAAACATCATTAATGTAGTCTAAGGCAAAGAACTGGTGAGGAACGAAAGTAATATTATCGCAAAGTTTAAATATTAATCGGCGAATTTTATCAAAAATCGCAGTTAAATTTTCGTGCTGATACTCAATAAAATACTCATCACTACTCTTATTGCCAAGCGATGTGGACTCATCTTGTGAAAAAGTCTTTAACTCACCGACTAATTGCAAGAGAATACCAAAGCATTCTGCGGGTGTAACTAATTCAACAACCAGTAAATGCGATATGATCGGAATATACCTGTTAAAAACTTGAAGTGCTAATAAGTTAAACCATTGCCTAGTGACAGCTGCATTGTCTTGCCCTGCTGTAGGGAATTTATATAAATCAAGCTGTTTCGCCCTTGCATATAAATCATCTCTTAAATCTTTTATAAGATTATTAAGCTGATGATAACTTTTTATAGACAAGCAAGGAGGAATAAACTGTGAATCCAAAGTAAGTTTATCACCACGCTGAATAACCTGCCCAATTTGAATTACTTCATATTCTGCTGACTCTTCTAATTCATGCGACCATATAAGCTGCAAAACAAATTGTTGCTGGCTGATATGTGCATCGGGACCATCGTGGTACATGTCTTTCACAATTTGTGGCTGCTCAAGTGATAAGAAACGTGTCTGAACTTTTTTAGCATCATTTATAGATTTAATAGTGGTTACATTAGGCACATGCTCATCCATATGCTTAACACCCAAATACACAACCAGAGGTTTAGAACGATTATCCCAACTCTTACTAAATGAACGAGGAACAATGACTGCATTTTCACCAATTTTAACTAGCGTTCCACTTTTAAATAGGATCGTTCCAGATGAAACCTTTACCTGCTGTTCCTGTAATGCTGCTTTATCAATGGTAACTTTTTCACTACCCCACCCATAAGCATGAGTTAGTCGAGTAAAATTACTTCTCTGAAAGTCATGGTGCGCATCAACTAACTGAAAGTGTTGTGGCTGTAAGAATAAACCCTGCTGCCAACTGATTTGTTTAAACAATTCCATATGATTTACCTATTTTGTATAATTAATACTTGAAACGTATGTCGAACCTAACACTACCTTAATATCTAATGGCTGCGGTGTATCATCTAGAGGGATAGGGATTAAATAATCACTCTTACTAATGATCTCTGAAGCATAGCCAAATATTAAGTATACGTACTCTGTCCCTTTTGCACGATCAAGCAACAGATTCTTTTTTTCTCCCGGCTGCAATGCAATTCTTTTAAAGGCAGTCTGTCCTTCTAATGGTTTATCGTTATCAATAACGGTTACCACCCCATTCGCTGTTTGGAGAATTTGCATCATTTTAGTTGGTGAAGAAACCTGAACAATCGCAACACTTAATGCATGTGAATATCCATCGTAGACATTCAAAGATTTCTCAGCCTTAAGCTTAATATTTATAGCACCTTTAGCATAACCCCAATCTGCAGTTTGCCTAGTCACAGAGCTCGAGCAGGCACTTAACACAAACACAATTACCCCGGCAAAAAAAACATTAACCAATTTGCCTGATCTTACTTTTTTATCATTCATATATTTTCTCATTTCTATACAATCTCATAATGTGCAGAATAATCAACATCACCTTCAGGTGATGCCCAAGCGTTCTGTCCTAATTTACTCCATTCCTTTAAGCCTAGCTTGCAGGCTTCGACTTCTCCACTTTTTAAATAAATGGTCACAAAACTTTTGATTGGAACATTACAAAAGAATTTAACCAAAAATGATAATGCTTCACAATAAGGTTGCCGATGGCTGAATAAATTAAATTCTTTTGTTGATAACTCAAAAATTTCGATAGAGATACTTGAACTAACATCTTTCACCTGAGAGCCCAAATACACTTCTTGTCCCAACTTAGCATTTTTTTCACCAAGACTGATTAATTGTGAGCTAGACATTTTTTGTGTAGTACGATGACCACATTTAACCTTTGCAGACACCTCAAAGTAATCCTTTAAAAGGATTTCTAAGTTCTTAGATGACCTGGGCTGTTGATTAAAAAGTCCAATGTACTTAATAAGACTTTTAGCACCCGGAACCATTTGCCGTAAGGTTTTGTCACCTAGACCAACTAGATGATATAGCTTATTAATATACTTTTGATCCACTGCCTCAAATGCGCACTGATTAAGCCTATACTTAAGCCATACATCATATAGTTTTTGATATAGTATTTTATGAAATATATCTAGAAAATCCTTTGCAACCGTAATATCTTCTGATATTTCTAGCATTAAATCTTCTGTATAAAACGTGGGTAATGGTGATGCAGTACCATATAATGCTAAAAACGTTACGGTGAGCTCAATGGTATTTGATTTTTCATCATAAGTTGCTGAACGAATATCGTTTCCAATAAAATCAAGACTCAACTGTGGCAATACTCTTATTTTAAATGGCTCATGCCCTTGCTCTTGGAGCGCTTTCGAAACATTGCCCAACCATCGTATAGCTTGGTAAAACCCAAAACGATGGCTTTTAGTAACAAAATGCTTAATTAGCTCAGGAGCTGTTCGCCCATTCTCATTGGCCATGAGATCTCCTCTCCTGTTGATGAATCAATTAGTTCAAGCAAAGTAAATGAATTTAAAGTCGTGTAAGTCGCAAAAAATCGATCTAGTATGTTTACAAATAAAAACGCCTCTCCTTCTGAACCAAAATCATTAAGTTTACATTTAAGTCTAATGTTCTGCCCTCTCATCATAATACCTGAAACCATGCGGTTAATATTATTTACGTTGACTTCTTCAATACTATCTATCTGACGCTGAAATGCAGTGCGGGTAACATGACGCCCTTTGTTTAAAAATAGGTAAAATCTTAGCAGTGATCTTAAATTTTCTGCGTTTGCAATTGATAAATAGTTAATTGATAACATTGACTGTAAACGCCACATCCATTCATCATCATCAGGAGGAATTTTATATGTAGTTGGCACATATATATTCTCAAATGAAAGCAAGCTTGGCGAATTCCCAGTCGGCAGGTTAATCTCTCCTTTAGACAAATATTCTGGTAGACTACCATTTGAACACTCTAAGAGAACAGATAGCGTTTCTTCTGAACTAATATCTTCATCATCATTATATAAAACAGAAATGTAGCTATCTAATCCTTCTCCCGTAATTGATGACTTATTAATAATATCATAAGCTAATTGCTTATCTGTTTTCTCTCTTACATTATCAATATTAACATAATGCTTTGCCTTTACTCGGCCCTGCTGATAACCCTGAACCTCTTTAACGGTGTATATAGGGTAATGAGACCGCTCTACGGCATCAGGATAGATAGGGTATTGGTATTGCATATGCGTAAGTACAATCGGCTTAGCATCATACTCAAATAAATTAATTGCAGGCGCTGTATGCAATAAAAAAGAATTTTTGTTGATTATAGGTACATTTTTAACGCTATTATTTAAATAAAGTCGTATTGAGAACTTATTGCTTTGCCCTCTTTCAACCCACTTTTCTAACCCAGATATACTGACATACAGATATTTTTCAGGCATCAAAAAATATTCCTGCAAAGTTCTATAAGCAGTGCTCGCATGTCCAGGATAGGGCAAGATGGCCTCATCATCACTATAACCATTATCAATTAAATTACTTTTAGGGATTTGGTAAGAATGCTCCCCAGATGAAATTTCTATTCGATCAACAAAACGCATTAAAATGTAATATAATTGGCAGGCATCAGAAAAACCACCCCCTACATGAAACTTTAAACTATCTGTCCACCAAGCACTCAAATCAACACCAGATAAAGAAAACTTAAGTTCAATGTATTGTTGTTCTCCTGAACTTTTAACTAAATTTGCTGAATCAAGATCAATTGGTTTGACCAAACAGTTACCACAAAGCCTAAATTTACAAGCTGTACCGTTAACAGGAATAGATGCAAAACCAGCACCCTTTTTGACAGTAAAGGGTTCTGATAACTCAGCTTTAGGCTTAAATGACATAATCGTAGCACTTGGCAGAGGACGAAGATAATGCGGGAAAAACTTCTTTATTAGCCCGCCACTAAACTCCGGAATTTGGTCATCAATAATTTCTTGAATTTGGGCAGAAACATACGCAAACCCTTCCAATAATCTTTCAACATCAGGGTCAGTTGATTTTTCACGCAACATAGGCGCAACATTGGGATGTGCTTCAGAAAATTCCTTACTTAACTGCCTTACGTTATGAAGTTCCTGTTTGTAAATATCCTGGAATTTGGCCATACAAATACATCCCTGTTAATTTAGGCATAAAAATAACGATTACTACCTAATAAGAAATAGATGGAAAATTGATAATTTGCAACTGAATGCAATAAATTATAACTGAACGGTAACTCTACCATTTGATGTAAGAACTGTGGTAAATCTAAGAATATTTTCTTTACCTTTGACTTTCCCAGCAATTGAAATTTCAATATTCGAAGTCTCATTATCTTTCATAGGAAGACGAGACACATTGTCGACCTCTAAACGAGGCTCATATTTTGAAATAATTTTTTTAATTTCTTCTTCTATGGAGCCATCAGTTAAATCATGAAACTCAGGAACACCATAATCTGAAAACAACTTTACACCACCTTGCTTCGTATTTAGCATACGCTCAAGGTGATGTAAAATAGATTGCAAGATATCTGCTTCAGTTGCCTCACTAAATCGTGATATGCGCCCAGTTTCCCAGGCTGTGATTCGCTCAAGCAGTCTTATTTTATGCATTTATTAAATGCTTATTGCTTAGAAGTGATCTTTCCAAGAATAAGTCATTTGTTTTCCACCAGGCTTATGTTGAACTTCGATGTCCTGATAAGCAATAGTGATGTCATAAAGTGAAGGTAATTTATCATTATCATCATCTAAAAGTGTAGGATGATGATGGTCAATTTTACTTACCACTCCACCAGTTACTTTCACAATCATATCATCTGCTGGCATTCCATCTTTGCCAATAGTTGTGTATGTGATAGTAAATGTTTTTACTTTGTCACCAGTAAAGTGTGCCTGATAAAATTCAGGAATATACTCACCACTTGCAACTGTAACAACCACACCTTCAGGTCTAACAACAGAAGCAGCAAAACCAGCCTGTGAAGACTGAGCAATTTTAGTTTCGTGTCTAACAGACTGAACTAAAATTTGTTGTTTATAGTTAGTTGCCTGGTTGTTAGAATCTTTAACTGGACCAGTTTTCTCAAAAGCCACATCCGCATAAATTGGTAGTGCCATATTTTCTCTCCTTTAATAGGTTAATTTAACAAAATACTACTCTCAAATTTAGGTTAACACCCTAAAATCACTATTGTTTTTCTAGCTTACCCACTAGTGAAAGGGTAAAACTTGCGCCCATATACTTAAAGTGGGGACGAACACTCATTTGAACTTTATACCAACCTGGCTCACCAGCCACTTCAGACACTTTAATTTCAGCAGCACGTAAAGGGCAACGGCTTTTAACATCAGGTGATGGGTTTTCCATATTAACTACGTATTGGCTGATCCACTTATTTAATTCCCTTTCAAGCTCATCACGCTCTTTCCAACTACCTATATTTTCTCTCTGTAACACTTTAATGTAGTGAGATAGCCTTGAAACGATAAACAAGTATGGAAGCTGCCCACCAAGTTTATAATTTGTCTCAGCTGCTTTTCCTTCTGGTGTATTAGGAAATATTTTAGGCTTTTGGCAAGAGTTTGCTGAAAAGAAGGCCGCATTATTGCTACCTTTTCTCATGCTCAAACCAATAAACCCTTGCTCAGCTAATTCAAACTCTCTACGCTCAGAGACCAAAACCTCTGTTGGTATTTTAGTTTGTGTTTCTCCTAATGCTTCGTAGTTATATATTGGTAGATCTTCAACAGCACCGCCACCCTTAGGTCCAGTAATGTTTGCTGACCAACGATATTTAGCAAAACTATTATGCATTCTACCAGCCATAGCAAAAGCTGCATTCCCCCAAAGAAATTCGTTATGACCTTCACTGACGTCTTCAGTGTAATCAAATTTTTTCGCTTTAGTTGTTGTCTCACTATAAGGAAGACGCAATAAGAACCTTGGACAGGTTAGACCAACATATCTAGAATCTTCTGACTCTCTAAATCCATTCCATTTAGCATATTGAGGCATTTCAAATATAGAGCTTAAATCATTTAAGTCTGGTAGTTTACTATAGCTATCTACACCAAAAAACTTTGGCCCAGCAGCTGAAATAAACGGCGCATGTGCCATTGCACTAACACTGGCTATATCTTGCAGCAATCCTACGTCACGCGCATCAGGATTAAAGTCAAAATTACCAACAATTGCACCATAAGGCTGACCACCAAACTGTCCATATTCTCCAGTATAAACAAGTTTGTAGAGTGCAGATTTTGGTATTTCTGGAGCATCTTCAAAGTCATCAATCAACTCATCTTTACTAACATTTAGTATATTAACCTTAGTATTTTCTCTAAAGTCAGTGTTATCCACCAAGTATTTTAGTGATCGCCATGATGACTCAAGCTTCTGAAAATCACGGTGATGTAAAATATTATCCATTTGCTTAGAAATTTTTTGATCCAACTTAGCCAACATATCATTGATAAGCGCACCAGAAATTTTTTCCCCTTGTCTTGAAGGCTCACACAATTCATTAATGAACGCATTTAAACCTATTTTTGCCAAGCTACCTGAATCTTCACCTGCAGAGAGGTTAGAAATATCAAGTAACTCTTCAAGTATACCTTTGCTTTCTGCTGTCTCTGTTGCGGCGGCTGCTTTTGAAGCTTCTTCTTTTGCCATAATCCTACTACCCTCTACTCATCTTTTTTATCGTTATCATCTTCTATATTTAGCTCATCAAGCAACTGTTTTCTAGTTTCTTCGTTATCAACAATACCAGACAAACGCTTTCTGAACTCTGGAACATTACCCAAAGGACTTCTAACCGCTTTCAATGCTTCTCGCAATTCTATTAGCTGCTTCAACTCAGGAACCTGTTCCACAACACCATCAGGTGAAAAATCTGACAATGATTCAAAATTTAAATTTACAGCCATCTCGTCATCTTCTTCAGCATTTTCATCTAACGCATTTTTAACGTTAAGAGATAAATTTAATTTTTGCCCTTTCAATACATCATTGAAGTTATCTTTATCTACATTAATTGCTTTTCTTTCTGCAAGTGGTGTTGGGTCAATCTCAGAAGTAAACTCACCAACAACCAAGGTCTTCATCGCAATTTCAACATCTTCCTCAACGCCGTCTGTCGCTGGACTATATACAATATTGACACGCTCCTTAGGTGCAACTGAACTCTCTTTTCCCATACGTCTCTCCAATGTTTGTGCTATGGAATGAATTTTAAACTTTTATCTGCCTAATTGCCAGCCAATGTCAACGATACTTGATGACTAAAAATGACTGCAATGGAATATTAATAGCATATACCTTGCTATATTGCCAACGAGCAGAGAGTTAGTTTGCATTATGTGTACTCAATACACGTGTTTTAGCCAACTCTTCATAACGAAAAAATATTCAAATTAAAATTTGTTATGACTTTTTTTTGCATCGCGTTACAATTACGCCCAAGTGAAAATATTAACTGTAGAATACAAATATGAAAAAAATCACCCGAGCTTTAATCAGTGTATCAGACAAATCTGGCATTTTAGCCTTTGCTAAAACACTTCAAGACCACAATGTTGATATTATCTCAACTGGTGGCACAGCCAAACTATTAAACGAGAATGGCATCAAAATAACTGAAATTTCTGATTACACTGGCTTTCCTGAAATGATGGATGGTCGTGTAAAAACCTTACATCCTAAAGTTCACGGAGGACTACTTGGTCGTCGCGGTGTCGATAATGATGTTATGAATAAACATGATATCAAACCAATCGATATGGTCATCGTCAACTTATACCCATTTAAACAAACAATAGAAAAACCAGATTGCTCATTCGAAAATGCAATTGAAAATATTGATATCGGTGGGCCGACAATGCTCCGCTCTGCTGCAAAAAATCATAAAGATGTTGCCGTGGTAGCAGATACTCGATTTTATGATCGAATCGTGTCTGAGCTAAATGACAATAATGGCGCATTATCCGCAAACACACGTTTTGAATTAGCATTAAGCACATTTGAACAAACAGCTAAATATGATGGCATGATTGCAAACTATTTAGGGAAACTAGATACAGAATCAAAGTCATCAAAACATATTTTCCCAAATACATTTAATTTACAATTAACAAAAAAACAAGAAATGCGCTATGGTGAAAACCCTCACCAAAATGCTGCTTTGTTTGTCGAGCCTGAGTTTGACTTTCCTGCAGTTGCAAATGCTAAACAAATACAAGGTAAAGCCCTGTCATTTAATAATGTGGCAGATACTGATGCAGCATTACAATGCGTACAAACTTTTGAAAAACCAGCTTGCGTTATAGTGAAACATGCAAATCCTTGCGGTGTTGCCATTGCAGATAGCATTCAAACTGCTTATCAAAAAGCGTTTAAATGTGACTCAACATCAGCATTTGGCGGAATAATTGCTTTCAATAGAAGCTTAGATGTAAATACTGCGAGCGATATTATAAATAACCAATTTGTAGAAGTTATTATTGCACCCAAAGTTGAGCCAAAAGCTGCTGAGATTTTATCTTCTAAAAAGAATGTTCGCGTCCTAGCCACTGGCTTCTGGGATACTGCAACTCCAGCAGGTTATGAATATAAACGTATTAATGGTGGCTTGCTTGTTCAAGATAGAGACCTTGGCGCAGTACAATATAATGACCTTAAAATTGTTACAGAACGTAAGCCTACTGATGAAGAAATTATTGACTTATTATTTGCTTGGAAAGTTGTTAAGTTTGTAAAATCAAACGCGATTGTATACGCAAAAGATAAAATGACTATCGGTATAGGTGCTGGCCAAATGAGTCGTGTATTTAGCTCTAAAATCGCACTTGAAAAGGCAAAAGAAGCAAATTTAGACATTAAAAACTCAGCAGTTGCTTCTGATGCATTCTTCCCATTCAGAGATGGTGTTGATGCAGCAGCAAAGTCTCGCGTAAGTTCCATAATACAACCTGGTGGCTCCATTCGCGACCAAGAAATTATCGATGCAGCTAATGAGCATGGACTTGCTATGGTCTTCACTGGAATGAGACATTTTAGACATTAACCCACACTATCCTTTATAAAAGCATATTTTATTCTGTCTATTGATTATCCAATATAACTCACTACAATCATTTTTAATTACACATTTTTTTGGTATGAATATGAGAGTTATTGTCGTTGGCGCTACTGGAAAAATTGGAGGAGAAGTTGTAAAACTACTCAAAAAAAAAGAATTAGACGTTATACCTGTAAGCATCAATAATTCTGATATTAATGTGGATATCAGTTCAATTAATTCCATTCATAAAATGTACAAACACATTGGTAAATTTGATGCCCTCATCGCTACAACAGGCGCAGTTCGTTTTAAACACCTAAATGAAATTACCTCAGAAGATTACCTATTTGGCTTACAACAAAAACTTATGGGGCAAGTTAACTTAGTAATTGAAGGCCTCAAACATATTAACGATAATGGCTCTTTCACACTAACTAGTGGTATTTTAAATCACGAACCAATTACCCTTGGCACCTCGGCAGCCATGGTTAATTCTGCTTTAGAAGGATTTGTTACATCAGCCTGTAATGAAATGACGAATGGGCGTAGAATTAATATAGTCAGCCCAACTGTAATTACAGAAGCACTCGAAACATATGAACCATTTTTTAAAGGTTATATCCCCGTTGATGCAAAAACTGCTGCAATGGCATACTATAAGTCTATTTCCAGCCTTCATAATGGTAAAATTTATCGCGTTGGCTATTAATTTATGCGCTTACTTTATTAATAAAGTCGTTGGGTACTTCCATTGCTGCCCGCCCCACATAAAAGTGTTATTTATATAAACATTATCATTAAATGGGTTATTTATTGCACCTGGATTCGATACTTGCTCAGCATTATTGACAAGAAAACCACTATCATCAATCTCAGGTATATAATATAAAGCACCAGCATTTCCATATGTAGACAAAGAATACGGGCTAGTATATTGAGCATTAGAACTTCCCATATTCACAACAACTACCGGTGCTGCTTTTTGAGCTTGCG
Organism: Francisellaceae bacterium; assembly: GCA_028355575.1. Classification (GTDB taxonomy): domain Bacteria; phylum Pseudomonadota; class Gammaproteobacteria; order Francisellales; family Francisellaceae; genus CAJXRW01. The sequence continues at coordinate 30,848 of JAOMSY010000007.1, forward strand.
TGTCCTGAGAGTTTTTTAAAACAGTATAATGAATTTTCCGCAACGCGCTAGAGTTATCCTCCCAATTAAACTCATCTGCTTGAAAACTAACAACTGGTTCAGACTGATAATAGGTAGGCCAGAATCTAGAGTCACTAGGCGTAGAACAAGATCCATCTGCAGACATATACTCATAAATATCAGCTGATTTCACATTGTTGGTACCAGGAGTATTTGAACCACCTGCAAAAGTAAGTGACTGGATCGAACTATCATCAACAGGCTTTACACACTCTGAATAATAATAATGTATTTTATTATCATTTAATGAAATATATTTCTCAACCAATTGCAAATCTTGACCAGTCTGATTTATTACGTGAACATCCCCTGCATATACATATCCAGAAATGAAAATCAGACCGATTGATGTGAAAAGTGGTTTATATGACATGTTTATCTCCTAATATAAATAAAGTGATTGCCCTGATTTAATATAAGCATTCTCAGAATACGAATTATCAATAGATGGTGGATATAAAATATCTGGATTCGAAGCATCATAAAAGGCATATGAACTTTGCCCTTTATCACCCTGCCTATAACCCGTATACATTGATACTGATTTTAATTGTGGATTTAGAATCACGACTGGGGTCATGTTTAACCCTGTAGATGTAAATGCAAAATAATGCAAATCAGTGCTATTTTTATTTAAGTCATCAGCATTAAAAGAAACAATATTAGAGTACCCGACCCTTGATGATTGCATAGTACAAGAACCATCGCTAGAGGAATAACGCTTAATAAATGCCGCAGATATTTTGCCATATTTTGCTGAATCAGCAGGTAAGTTAATGTCTGTAACAGTACCATCTGGGCGCAAACATGTTTCTCCAGATACAGAAGAACCGTTATTATACAACACAACTGACTGGACATCGTGCCCCGTATTGTTTCCAACTTTAAGATCAAATGAATTAGCAATGAGTGGCGCAGCCAATAAAGCACACACGCCAATATACCTGATTACTTTCATATAACACCCTATACATTTTTTGATTATATTTTGGATGCATATTATACATCTCATTCTAGAATAGCAAGTTAAAATTTTGCATCACATAATTCAAAAAAATATATTAATAACCAATTATCAGCTTATTTAGTTTAACTAAAAAGTAGGCATAGCTCTAGGTAACAACAAATATGACAAGCTTAGCGCAGCTGTGGGTGCATTATAACGATAGGTTTCCAATAATTGTTGATATAACACTGCTCTGACACCTTGAGAATATGGGGCCAAAACACCCCAACGCCCATATTGTAACTGCATCATTTGGTTTGCTTTACCCTTACCTGAAATATCGTTAGGCAATGGGTAAATGTTTGATAAATAATTAAAAGTATTAATTAAATAAGAAATATATTTTTTGCCAAAGACAATATTGTTTTGGAAAGACAACACAATAAATTGTACATTCAAGGCAGCATGAGAGATATCCTCACCTTGAAAAACAGATAATGTAGAAATAGCCCAATCTAAGCGTTTTTGTTTAATTTTCATTTGTTTTTTAAAATAGCCTGCTAAATAAGTTGCCCTTTTTTTGTAAAGATTATTACCTGTCAGTCGCCATAACAGAACAAAAACCGAACCTAGCACATTTTGTTGATTAAATACGATATTTCCACCGAAACTAGGCTGTAAATACCATCCAACACCCTCAGCTTTATCCTCATGCCAATATTCATCAAAAGCAGATACTAACTCTTTAACAATCAAAATATGCGAATGGAACTTATCTAGGTTTAAATAGAACAGTATTCGATTAGACCTTAGCAAATCCAAATACTGAAGAATTGGCAATAAAATCATACCTCCCATCACAACATATTTTTTCTTTCCCTTCGAAAACTCACCACTTTGGAAGGCATTAAACTCTTCCTTTTCTAGGTGCTTCATTACTACTTTTACATTCCTAGATGCTAATATGAAATATCTATAATCTTTTGTAGCCAAAAACATATTTATATACGATTGCAACCAGTAACTTTCATACCAGGCCAGATTATTGACAGAAAGCTTACTCACTTCTTCAATACTGGGCGCATTTTGTAAAACTTCTTCATACATATCCATTACTTTTTTATCATTAAATGCGAAAGCTTGAGCCTGACATAAGAGTAAAATTATTATGCTAACCATCACATATCGAATCACCGCAAATACCTCATTATAAGTGTATTTTTTTTATATATCTTAAATGTAAATGCCAATGATATTACTAATAGAATCAGTAATATCAGGCCAAGAAAATTAACAAATTGGGCTATCACCAAAGAAAGTATAAGAAAAGAGATATAAATCCAGCTGGGGGATAGCTTAATATATCGATCTGCCAACCACCACCTCACCACAAACAGCATTCCATATGAAGCTGATATTGAGATAGCTGCTCCCAAAGCACCATATAAAGGAATTAATATAAGACATAGAACAATATTTATAATTAAAGAAAGTAATGTTGTTAACATATTTAGTCGACTATTTTTAGCCAAGACTATACCAGCAATCACAATATCTGCCATGACGTAAAATACAGGAATAAATAATAAACAGCCAAATACTTTTATGGATTGAAAGTATTCGTCGCCTAACAATAAATGTAAAATTGGCGAAAAACATATAATCACTAATGCACCCAATGTCATAAGCGTTAACATTAAATGTAATAATTTATTCAAAATATAGCTAGCTTTGAAACGATGATGAAGAATCAATTTATTCATAACTGGGCTCCAAACAGTTGAAAAGACACCTTGTACCAAAACAAGCGGTGCTATCAATGTAAATGAGGCTGAATAAATTCCTAACTCATCATAACTACCCAAACTAATTAACAATACTCTGTCGATACTTTGGAATCCCCACGCCAGCGAATAAGTAAATATAAATGGCCACCCATATTGAATAAACTCTCTAAAATACCGTAGATCTATATTTTTCCTAAAATGTCTTACTGACCAAGAATATTTATCTATAAATAAAAACCACAAAAAAATTACCCAATAAGAAATTACTTGTCCAATTAAAATTATATAGAAGCTTTTTAGGTTAAATAGAAAGTATGAGACAATAATTGACAATAAATAGATTAGCGGCATTCCAATTTGCCCTAACATATAAGCACCAGATTTTTTTTGCATCCTTAATGATATAAATCCAAATTTATTTAATAAAAATCCAACTATACCAATCAGTATTAGCAGATATAGCGCCTTGGAGCCTGAACTAAAGAAAAATTCACTGATATAAGGTAACGCAAGAACAAATGGTATAAAAAAAATACATAGAAATATGAGTGCGATTGCTAACAATGACAAAAATAGTTTTGTGCGATTTTCTTTAAAATTATCATCAAAATAATATCGCTCATACACTTGATCCATCCCACAATTTATTAAGTAATAACACAAGCTCATCAGCACAATAAATGTTCCGCCCTTCCCAAAATCTTCAGGAGACATGATCCTGGTCAAAAAAGGGATTGTTATTAACGAGATTAATGCTGAACCAATTGCACCGAATCCGTATTTAAGAATATTTTTCATTATTGCCAACATTTACAGTGTGATAAAAATCTTGATAGTTATTCTCAGCAGAATAGTATCTCTCCCAAAATTCCCTGTGAGCTTGTCTGATTTCCCGAATATTTTCGCTTTTGAAAATCACTTCTAATTTTTTGGTAACCTGCATTTGCAAGCGATCATCATTTTTAATTAAATAATTTCTAAATGGTAATACTTCTGAGATACCTCCGACATCAGGTGCTATTACCGGAACATAACAGGAAGTAGCTTCCATAAGCGTAACAGGTATACCTTCAGAGACGCTTAAGTTAATGAACACATCAACATAATTTTTTTGGTAAAAATCTATTATAAAATTATGTGGTTGATGGCCTAGTAGGCTAACTTCTAAATTGCCTAATTTATTTTCAGAGACAATTGATTTAAGCAAATCAAATTCAGGCCCATCACCTATATGAGTCCATTTAAAAAATTCACTCTTATTATTTTTAGCAAACATTTGGATAGACTGTAATATTTTATCAACTCGTTTATTCTCGTTTACTGTTGAACAACTTAGAATTGTCCAAAAACTTTGACTTTTCTGTTTATCCACGTTAATTATTGACTCAGTCCCAAGCCTTGATAGATATATACGTTTTTTCAATAATGGGAATTGAGTCTGTATGTAATTTATACCTTTCTGAGAAATAGAATAAATATCTAAAGAGCTGTATATAAAGCTTCTAAACGGAAGGTAATTTGACCTTTGTTGCTCCTCGAATACATCCCCACCGTGAACTTTAGCAAAACAATTTATACAAATATATTTTTGCTTAAGCATAGATAACGTTAGTGCTGACCAATTTCCCCAGTATGCGTAGAATTCAGCGTTATAAATATCGATTTTATTTTTCTTGATAAGTGATGAAAGCATCGACAGCTTCTTTGAACCAAGATATATATTAAGTAGAAAGTCTTTAAACCTAAGCTTACTACTATACACTTTTTTATTAAAAAACTCCCTATAAACAAATATGCAAAAAGGGAGTTTAAGCAAGGTTAATAAGAAATTAAATTTAGAAAAGTTATGATGGACAGTAATTGGATTTTGGATACTATGATAATAAGGACTGTGATACTTATCAGGAATAATATAAATTTTCTGATAAAATCTAACTGCATATTTTAACTCAACAGATAAAAATTCTTCTCCTTTAGATACCGGAAAGTTTGAAGTAAGGATTATCAATGATGACATTTCATTTTCTAATACGCTAAATGTTTACTTAATAATATAATCTACAAGCAAATAATACCATCTACATTATAATTGTATCTATGGTATTAGGCTGAGCGTATAATTGAAGAGTAACCATTTAGGCTTAAATATATTTATATTTGTTTATATTGCTCTGTGGGCAAGCACCCCACTAATTAGCCTCTATCCAAACGGTATAATTTTATATGGATGCATCTATTTTTTATTATTATTTGTCATACTATTCGATTCAACAAAAAACACATTCTCATTCCTACTTGCCTTTTCAACTTTTTTGTACTTTTATCAGTTCCCACTCATCAATACGTTTAGTAATGATACACCTGCACATCAATATAATATTATTTTACTACCAAACCAGCTTATCCAGATGGCGATTGTTTATAATACGATCTTATTGTTATTATATATTTGTATTAAATTTATTGAAAAAAACATCTCTCCAGAAAAAGTTAAAGAGGCTATCACTAACTATCATTTAGTTGATTTGCTATTTTTTATTTCCTCAATACTTTCTTTGATCTTAGTATTTTATAGTATTGCTAGAGCCGGTGGTGTCAATGCTTATTTTGCATTAGATAAATTCCAAGCGCTTGAAGTTAGCAAATTCATCTACTTTAACTACAACCACTTTTCAATTCTTGCTTTTTTACTTGGTGCACTATCAAAGAATAGAATAATTCGACTTCTCGCCTGGGGTTTAATCACGTTTATCATTCTTTTTAATGTGCTAAGTGCGATGCGTTACATGTTACTTTTTGGTGGTGTCATTGCATTTTCTGTGATGGTTAAAAGAGTCAAGTTTTGGCATATATTATTGGCGTTCTCTGGTGCAATATTAGGAGGATTAACCAAACTTGTTTATTATAATTTAAAACTCTTCTTCTTAGGAAAAATACCTGCTGATAAAATAATTTGGTTTGATTTTGATACATTTTATCAAACAGTTATCTTATTCCAAGATGGCCAAGGCAACTTGTTATTATTTGCTCAATACATTGGCCGATTTACGTCTTATGATTACTTCAAATTGATGTCAGGAATTTTTGTTAATTCAGTGCCATTTAGCAGTATAGTATGGGGCGAAAACTCATCAGCTGGTGACTTAATGCAAGAACATCTAGGAATAGCGTGGGGTGGACTAGCGTCAGCACCGTATATCATACCATATATGTGCTTTGGCTTATTTGGTATAGTGCTAATTTATTACGCATATTACTTAACCTTATATACATTTTCTAGAGTTATAAACTCTGAAACAATGATTACATCTTTATTATTTTTTTCCAGCATCCCATTCACATTGATATATTTCCAACGAAACGAACTCTCTGCGATATATAAAAACTTTTTCATTGAGTTTGCTGCTATCATCATCATCGTATTTATCGCTAAATCAATGCAACTATTACTCTCTAAAAAAGCAATAAATGATCTATAGAAACTTTAATTTCCGACTTTAAAAATAACATGTACTTTTCAATATCGTGACTGTAATGTTTATACCTTTCAATAAGCAAGATATTTCTCTTAGCTTCTTTTATAAAGCTTTGATTAACAAGAGAGCTGGATACATTTCCAAAAATATATATCGTAACTGCACTCTTTGGTGGGAGATCATCCTCTGGTATTGACCACCTTAAATTTTGTTCAATAGCATAGACATTATGATTACTCTGTGAACTATAACTCAAGTGCTGATAATCACCATAAAATAGATCTTGGTTAATTATAATATAAATATCTTTTTTCAGGACATTACATAATATTTTAGATAGCTCATTTAATAATAATTTACTTTGATTAGAGAATGTCCTTGAAGGTGTATAAAAACCAATACAGTCAAGCGCTTTATCATTTTTTAAATTATAATACTGATATATATCTACCTTAGAAATAAGAAAGTTTGGCATTATTCTTCTTTTTTTCTGGAAAATTCTTTTAAAATTTTTCCAAGCTGAAATTTCATTAAAAAGCTCAAATACTTTTATTTGATATGGCAAATGCAGCTCAGCTTTCTGCGCAATACCACGAACCACATTTTCCATAAGTAAAATAATTGCACATCCTGCCATGACGCCTAAAAATAGAAACAGGAGTAAAATTATTTTAAGTGACTTGTTTACTGATTTTGGATTAATAGTTGATCTATCTAATACTGATAGCGAAGACACATTATCTTTAAGTAATGCTGAAAATTGATTATAGGCAGTTAAAACATTTTCATATGTTATTTTAAGGACTGTTATCTCATTTTTTATGTCATCAATTTTGCCCGTCTTTTCAGGTAAAAGCTTAATTTGTTGATTTATCAGCTCAATACTCTCAACTGTCTTAGCAATATCATTCTTTATTGTAATTACTTTTACATCTTTCTCTGTATATGTTTCATTAAGCTTGAAGTATCTATTCTGTAAATCAAGTAACTGGCTTTCCAATTTGCTCTGTCTATTAAGATACGACTCATAGCGACTATCAATTCCACCAGCACTCTTATCAGTCATATAATCAGTCAATTGACTTGTTTTTTGTTGCAGTTTATAAGAAATTATTTCAAGTTGAGTTTGTAAAAAATTAACTGTGGACTCTGTTTCATTATTATTTAATTTCTCGTTCATTTGAATTGCTTGGGAGATTATTTCACTTAGAATATTTGAAGCTTCATACGGGGAACCTGCACTATAAATCAACTCTACCAAGGTAGTGTCTTTATTTGCCTCTTGAACTAATAAACTTTTCTGAATATCACTTACGACTGACTCCACTGATAGTTTAATAATTTTAAATTCCAAGCCTTCGTTGGCACGAATTTCATTTACATCAACTTCTATGTCATCTTGTTTAAGAACTTCACCAACCTTTCCTGCAAAGCTTTTACCATTCGGTAATTTTAATCGATAATTCTCATTTCCGAGGTATGTGAAAGAAATTGGCAGCCCATACCACGCTATCGGGATATTCAATTTAGAAATATTAATAATTTCACCACCCCAAGCATAACTCGTCATACCCAAGAAGGGTTTGCTTAAGTTTTCATGCTGAGCAATTTTAGCATTATAACCTTGCGCTTTATGTTTACCTATAACTGGAAAATAATCATAAACAACTTGAATATCTAAATGCAGTTTTTCAACAACCTTTTCGATTACAGAATTAGACTCAATTAAGCTAATCTGCTCATTAGTGACAGAAATCTTTGATGCAGATGAAAGAGTCTGAGCAAGTGTAGCGTTATTTTCTGATGATAAAATGGATACCATAAAGGAATTACCATAATATGGTGAAACACTAACCAATGATTTAGACTGATATATAGATGATGAGTGTAAATAAACCAATATTCCAATAATAACTGATACAATTGCACTAAAAATTATCCAGTGCCATTGCAGGATAAGCGTCCTAAGTTGTTTTGCAATGTTTAAGGAATCCACTAATCATCCATTTAATTTCTTAAATATCAAAGAATAGTATAGCAAATTACCCGCAAATTGATTTAATTTCATATCTAATTCTTCAATGCACTTAAACTAACACCCAGCGAGGCAGTTGATATAGCGAGACTACTCACTGGTGCAACATACCCAATAACTTGACCAAGGGTTTCTAATCCACTGCGAGAAATAAATACAATATCTTGAGATTTTAAAGCAAACTGCCCAGCTAAATTAAACGCATCGGGTGACTTTAAATTAATAGTAAATACCTCAGGAATAGATTCATAGTTTCTAACCACATAAGTATAAGCTGGGGCTGAACCCGAAGTAACACCTCTAGCTGCGACAATAGCATCTTTTAAACTCATCTCCCCATTCATCATATTAAATGCCCCTGGTTGAAAAACATCACCAAGCACATAAACAAGAGAACGGTTAGTAGGAATAAAAACCACACTACCCCTTTCTAACAACCAATTAGTTGAAGAACCATCTGGTGCTTCTAAGTCATCAATATCAACAGATGTTTCTACACTACCTTGTTTAACAATAACATTTTGAGTATCAGCGCATATCTGTTGGTTATTACCGTTGACACTACCAGTAGCATTACTAAGTGCATTACCACAACGTATTGGGCCGCCAGCAGTATTTATTGCATCTAATACTGTCATAGGTACATTTGTGACAGAAATAACCATAGGATCTCTTACCGCACCTGTCACATTAATGTTTTGACTATTAAATTTGACAATATCCAACGTAATTTGAGGATTTTTCATATATTCTTTTAATTCGTTGGCAATCAAATCCCTAGCCTGTTCAACTTTTAAGCCCACAACTTTTAAATAACCTATATAAGGGTAATATATACGACCTTGTGTATCGACAGTAAAACCATTTGACCTTACATTTGACGCTATAACAAAATTCGAAATTGGATTTGTAATATTTTCGTCATTCCATACAATTACATTCAGCACATCTTGGTAGCCAATTTTATATTCATACCCCAATGTATCCGCAGTAAAGCCTTCTGGTGGCTTATAATTTTTAGCACTTAACTCTAAGAGTTTTTGTTGTTCTGCCCTCTGAGCATTTATTAGCGCTACATCAATATTGATAAGCTTAGCTTGCTGAGCTTCACCCTTGCGGTTTACAGATGGCGTGAAGTCATCATTATCTGCCATCCACATGCCAGGGATTGTGCAACCACACATTAATAGAGATAAGAATAGTAATGTTATGGGCTTCAAAATGTGAACTAACATATAAGCTTTAGGGTGTAATAACAAATATAAATAAAATTATTGAATCTATTAACCTTATTCAAGCATAACAGATTAATATTTATAGAAATTCTATAAATATTAATAAAACATTCAATCCTAACAAGCTCTGGCAAGTGATATTATCAATGGGAGTCATATCG
>JAOMSY010000070.1 GCA_028355575.1 Francisellaceae bacterium
CTACCATATAAATACAAAGCATAAATCACATACACATTTCTTTTACAATTTTCTGTATAGTTGGCACAAAGTTAACCAGTTCATTTGCATCTATAAACTCATTTGGTTTATGAGCTTGGTTAATACTGCCTGGACCAAAAATAATTGGTTTCATACCCATTAATTGCAAGTGCGCACCGTCGGTTGCGTATGCCACAGCACTAGAATGTTTAGCTTTCGCATGACAACCAATCTGTTTCTCTAACTCTGTACCTTGGCCTGTTGACAGGCTTGGGACTTTTGCAATGATATCAATGGTAACTGAACTTTGTAATGAAATATGATAAATTCGATCCGTTAAAGACTTGATTAATTCATCAATATTCACACCTGGAATTGGTCTAATTGACACCTTGATTAAGCAGTTCTCTGGAATAACATTATATGCAATTCCACCATTAATTGCTGCAACATTGATGGTCGTATAAGCATCCGCATGATCTTGTGATAACAGTTCATCCGTCATTGATTTTAGTTCTTGAGAAAATAGATCAATTTCATGAACTATTTTTGCAGCATCAGAGATAGTATTAATACCCCAACTTGGTTGACTTGAATGCGCAGACTTACCTTTTAAGTTAATATTGATTGATGCAATACCATTATGTTTACAAATCATATTTAATTCAGTGGGCTCACCAATTAAACATTTTTCTGGTAAAGGTCGTTTTAATAGCTCGATATTTTCAGATAATAACTTACTACCATAACAACCCACCTCTTCATCATACGTCCAAATAAGGATGAGTTCTTTCTTATAATCAGATTCTTTAAATGCTTTCAAAGCCGACATGGCTGCAGCAATAAAGCCTTTCATATCAACGGATCCACGACCAAACAGTTTTCCATCTTTCTCAATCAGATGAAAAGGATCACTTTGCCACGGTTGTCCCTCAACAGGCACCACGTCCATATGACCAGAGAGCACTAACCCTTTTGTTCCTTTGGGACCAATGCTACAAATCACGTTAGACTGTTTTGACTCGGGTACAGATTTAAAATGCTCTACATTGAAACCTAATGTTTCAAAAAATTCAGCAATATAAGCCGCAATTTCAGTCGTAGGCGTATGAGAAATAGTTGGGAATGAAACAAGCTTTGAAAGAAAATTGATTGTATTATCAACAGGCATGATGATATTTCTATAATAACGAATATCACATTCTACCAAAGTCATTCGCCTAATTAGAATATTTCTATAAAATAGATTAAATTATATTTTGAAGTTAACTGACTTTCATAAATGCCGTTGAACCTTGATGTAATGAAATTGTAGCAAGTGAATTATCTATGCTACTAGCAGCATGATTAAGCTCTGAGCTACTAACTGCTTGAAATATTAACACTGACCCCAATAAAAAAATTATAAGTAAAATATTTAGCGTCCAAAAAGTGTTTTTGTATAATTTTAGCGTCATAATTTTTCTCCTAATATTTATAATTACAGTTAATATGAATTAATATTCTTTTAACTAATTGGATATGTGACCTTAATGCATATAAGCGATTGAATCAGAGTGTAATGCCAATGTAACATCACTATTTGCAGCTGCTTTATTCAGTTGCTGATAATAGCCAGATAGAGTAGTACTATATGCTGATATAAAAAGCCCTCCAACTAATACAATACTTAGCAACCAAAGCATCTTCTTAAAGATTTTTCTCTTACTAGTCATTCTAACCCTCTTGTAAAATTCTCAATCATCTTGCAGAACATATTACCTGAACTTGCTACTGATGATGATCACCAAAAAGGGTTAAAGTTTTTGAAAGTTAAAATATCTTCAAATATGATAAAAATTTATTTAATTAGCCAGAGTAGTAAAGTATAGAAAATAAAGAATTAAAATGGCGTACCTAAATGGTCATCTGACTTCATTTCATAGAGCGTTGAGCTAACTTTATCCGCAACATTTTTAATACTGTCGTGACGCTCTTGATTACTTTCATTCTTAGTAGACGCTAGAGACAACATTTTATCAGCTTGTTCTTGGTTATTTATCCAAGTCATACCTATAGAAATGATCTCATTGGGATTGTTAATATTTACACCATTTATAACTCTCGTCGGAGCAGGAAAAAATTGTAAATATGATTGATCACCTTTTAAGGTTTGATTACAACGCGCTTCACTTGGTAACCATGCTTCACGAAAGTCGTTGAATGTACTACCTTCATGTAACTTTCTATATAGAATAGAAACAACATCAGGTAAGCGTGAATTTTGACTTTTTTGGTACAAGCTTTCTAACAATTGTGATTTTTGCTCACCAGTAAGATCATCAAAGCAGGTGATTGCTTTATCAAAATGTTGATTATTAAAAGCATCCCAAAAATTATTAATTTTGCTCATCACTCACAGTTAAATTAGCAATAGACATAACATTATTATAGATATTTGCAGAGATTCCATCTAGTTTCAAATCATTTGAGTCATAACCAAATGGCTCTTCTACTTCTTCAGCTAGTATCTCGACACCCAATAAGGTGTAAATAATAATGATTAAAACAGGTAAGATAAAGTAACCGAAATTATCCACCCAATCGAAAGGGAAAATTAAAATATAAACGAACAGTGCCAATTTTATAAAAAAGCCAAAACCGGCTGGAATTGGGGTATTTCTAATCTTTTCGCAAGCACCTAGAATATCAGTTAAATTTGATAAATGCACTTCTATGGAAAGGTACTGCTCAAAGGAGATTGTTCCTTTTTTTCTATAATCATTTAGTATTCTCGACATAGTATGAAGAATAAGATTTGGGTGATGATGATCATCTTTAGAGTCTAAACCGATATCTAATACTAATTTCTTTGAGCAATCAAACTCTTTACGTAAATGAAATTTCAATAATGTTGGAAAGTGCGCTAAGCATTCTCTAAATAAAGGGTCTGAATTTAAACCAATATAGTTATCAAACTTAATGGCTAAATTACGAGAATTATTAACAAGTGAACCCCATTGCCCACGAGCGTCCCACCACCTTCCATAAGCTGCATTTAACCTAAATACCAATAACAGACCAATGACAAAATTGAAAACAATAAGCAATTGATTAATATCCGCATTTTTACCAATTATATGGTAATGTTCTTCAACAACTGTAATTACAAGTGCATATATAACTAAGAAAATTATTAGATAACCTAAGTTCTGGAAATATCGTAATTTTTTAGTAATATCCTCTTTTACAACAAAATAAAAAATGGTTAGCCAATAGCTAATACTAAAATTCCTTTCTTTTAAGCGCTTCATATATTTTCAATTTCTAAAATTACTAGAAATGATTTTCACATATTTAGTCACGCTAGTAAATGAGAACAATTCTTAAGTAAAAAAAATAGGTTTAATAATTTTATGACCCTTGTTTTGGCAACCAGTTAAACCACTTACATAGCACCCAGATAGGACCTATTAGCAGAAATTGCATATCTTTAAAGAAAGACGGTTTCTTACCTTCATAATGATGCCCAACAAACTGAAAAAACCAACTGACGGCAAAAATCATTACACTTATGACGATAATATGCGGTATCCAAGATATTATGAACAAAAAGATAATGCTCACTGCAAGCATAATTAATGCGAGTTTGATAGAAAGCCTAAAATAAAAAATTTCAGCGATAATAACCAATGCAAAGGCTAACCAAGGATTAATTCCCCACAATATACCAAGAATGGAAAACACAATTGCAGGGACACAAATGTAATGGATCATTTCATTTAAATCATGTGTATGGCTCTCACCATATTCATTTAGCCAGTCATCAAGTTTTTTCATAGCGTAAAATAATATGCATTCATAAATAAATTATATCTAACGACGTAATATGTTGCTTCGATTTAACAGCAGAAGTTATAAACTATAATATTTACGTAATAAAAGGTTTGAATAAAAAAAGACTTGGGAAGTGGTGGGCCCACAGGGACTTGAACCCCGGACACATGGATTATGAGTCCACTGCTCTAACCAGCTGAGCTATGAGCCCCAACAAAGAAGTATTTTAATCATGTGATTTATATTATCAAGTTTTATCTGCATTAATCATAAAAATATTTCTTATTGAATATTATTTTGACTTCTGTGCTTTTGACACCTCAGTTAGTTCAACATTAGCAGTCATTGTAATTTTTTGAGAAACTTTTATATTTTCTTGGGCATCATTTGCCGCTGACTTAGCCATATAGTTTACTGCATATGGCATTGCTCTCTGAACCGGCGCGTTATTTGAACTAAATGATACTTCGTTTAATTTATAATGAGACCCCTCTGCTTTATTAAGCTGGCTAATTTGACTATTGATTTGACCTAACATTTTAATTCGCAGGTTATTTTTTGTTGTTTCAATATTTTCTAAATTAGGTGTATAACTTACACTTGATACATTAAATTTTGAACCTGATGTGCTTAATGAGTCTAACTGAGCGTTTAACTGGTTTACTTGGCTAGAGTTTAATCTTGATTTAAAAACCACACTAACATTTAGAAGTCCGCTATTTGTCATATTCTGATTATAATTTTCAATTGACCACTGACTATTTGGCACAATTTTTTCTAGTTGCTGGATAGTACCAGACTTAATGCTCGATGCTTTTTGTGGATCTACTGTGCTGCTTAGACTAACCAAAACTTTAGCGTTTTCAACTTTAATGGTTGACTCAGCAGATGTTTGATAGCTCACAGAACTAGTATTTGGATTCTTCTGGTGCGGACATGCATATACCTGCACTGCAAAGGCAGTTGATAGCCCAGCTATTAATAACATTTTTTTCATATGTTTCCCCTTTAAGTGATTGGAATTTCACAATCATCATAATCTCATGTATGTTGCTGATTCAATCGTGTTATAAATGAAGATAGATATCTGATGCAATCAACTGCTTTTTACCCTCTTTCAGTACAAGTTGATCCGCAATATGTGAATGCCTGGTCACGCCTATTTTTGATGCATCTAACGCACTATAACCTTGTGCTCTTAATCCGGCAATCATTCCAGCTAATACATCGCCCATACCTGCTGTTGCCATAGCTGGATTACCATAAGGACACAGATAATTTTGAGGATTAACAATTGATTTAATAAGTGTACCCTTTCCTTTCAAAATTGCTGTACAGTGTATTTTTTTCGCCAATTCATCAACTGCTTTAAACCGATCTTGATTAATTTCATTGGTTGAAATATTCAATATTCTCGCAGCTTCTCCAGGATGTGGTGTAATGATTAAATCGTTTGATTTCATTTTATGATTCTTGATAAAGTCTAATATCCCTGCATCCGCAATAATTGGTTTATTAATGTTTCTTATAATAGCAAACATTTTCTCTGACCATTTGTTTCCGAGACTTGTCCCGGAACCAATAAGAATTGCTGATGCTTTTTCACAAAATGATATAATGTCACTTTCATCTGTAAGGCCGTGACTCATTATTTCAGGTGCGTTGGCACAAATAATATTACTATGCTCAGGATGCGTAATTAAATTAACTTTACCAGCCCCCACTCTTAATGCAGAAATACTATTCATAAGTGCAGCACCAGGCATGCCTTTATCACCAGCAATCACTACTAAATTACCAAAAGAACCTTTATTGGTATTTTGTTTACGTTGATGAGACATTACATTTATATTTTCTATAGATAACTTTTCAGTATCTGACTTAATCTGACAGTAGACCTCATCAGGGATTTTTAATGTATCTAGAATTAATTTTCCTACATAATCAGGTGCGTCAGAAGTGAACAGCCCTTTTTTATATCCAATAAAAGTACACGTTATGTCTGCCTTAACGCCATCACCTAAAACTGATCCTGTATTTGCACAAAGACCAGATGGTATATCCGCTGAAATCGTATAAACATTTGCTTTATTGATTTTAATAATTGCTTCTAAATATTCATCAGACACAGCTTTATTTAACCCTGTACCTAGTAAAGCATCTATAATCACATCAGTATCAGTTGGAATATGGTAATTTGATTTATACCTTATATATTCCACACCCAAGCTTAGGGCATGATCTAACATCAATTTTGCATCACCTTTTATATCATCAAGGTCACATAGATGTATCACTGTAACATTTATACCAGCTTGTTTAGCAAAGAATGCTGCAACGCTTCCATCACCACCATTATTTCCAGGGCCGATAAATATTAGAATATTTTTCGTTTGCTTAGGGAAATATTCAAAGAGACAAGCCCCAGCTCTTTGCATTAGCAACGTACCGGGGATTTTATACTCTTGTA
>JAOMSY010000071.1 GCA_028355575.1 Francisellaceae bacterium
AAGATCTTGATGGGCTCGATTTTATTGGTAAAGCAGGCATCCATGATCAAAATGGTGATATCATCATTTTAAACAATAAAACAGGAACTGAAAGTAAAATTAATCTTAATGTAATTTTTAATGCAGACACTGAAATAAACAAAGCATATCTAGTTAGTAATGGATTAGGTATTTCTATGCTTGGCCGAGGAACAGTACATAATGTTTCTTTGCATAAAGACCTAGATATAATCCCTATATTGAAGGACTATACGAATAAAACATATATTGATATTTCCTGCCTTGTCAAAAATAACTTCACAAAGCACAAGTATGTAAAAGAAACAACCGCCATAATTAAAAACTTATTAACGACACTACCAAACCTTGATGAATGAAATGATCAATAATATTTTTGCTGTGTTGGTTATTCAAAAAAACAATCATTTTTGCCGAATAGCTAATTATAATATCATAATATTTAACCATTTCATCAGTTAGGTCATTTTAACCTCTAGCAGGGTTAAACACACCATTCTATTGACTATTTATTAAACTATATAATACCTGGGAAGGATTAACTTTTAACCAACCTGGAGACCCCATGTCTAAAAAACTATTAAACAGTCTAATTTGCTTAACTTTAGCTTTATCAGCCTATGAATCGGTAATGGCAGCAGAAAGCTGGAATGCAAACAATGTCTATCACCAAGGCGATGTTGTCACACAAAGCAATGGGAATACCTATAAAGCTAAATGGTGGACTCAAGGTGAAAATCCAAATGATTCTGGACAATGGGGTGTTTGGCAATTAATCAGCCAACAGTCAGAAACACCAAATAACCCAACACCTACGCCGACACAAAGTTCTAATTGGAATGAAAGTGAAGTTTATACAGGTGGTACGATCATTGAATATAATGGCAATACCTATAAAGCCAAATGGTGGACACAAGGAGAAAATCCTGCGGAATCTGGACAATGGGGTGTATGGGAATTAATCAGCGGCACACCAGTACCAACACCAGTACCAACACCAGTACCAACACCAGTACCAACACCAGTACCAACTCCAACTCCTATTTCGCAAAATGGAAATATCACCTTAAAGCTTTCAGGGCTACCGCAGAATAGTGTTGTTGACTTTACACTTGTACCAAAAGACGGTGGAGAGTCACTAATAATTGAAAATGTTCCAGCCGGTCAATCTACAATAGAATTACCTGTGTCTAAGTATAGTATTTTTGCAATTAATAAAGTTGCTGTAGATGGCAATATTTATTCATTAGCAGCACAAGACAATGGACAGGTCATTGAAGTTAATTCAAAAGAAACCTATATGTATGCCCTTGAATTTGAAGTTCAAGAAAAAATAGCTCAAACAATTGGTGCCTACTATGCTGCTTGGGGAACCTATGGTAGAAACCACCAAGTTACAGATATAGATATCGAGAAAGTTGATCATGTCTACTATGCTTTCTTAAATCTTAAGCCTTCAGGTGAGGTAGTACTTGGTGATGCTTATGCTGATGCAGAGAAAAGGTTTTCAGAGGTTGTGACCAAACATGGTACATATACTGCGGGTGACTGGACAGGCCAAAAAGCATTTTATGGTAATTTAGAAAGATTAAATCAAGCGCGTGATCTGTCTAAGTCTAAATACAATAAAAACCTTGATTTAATCTTCTCAATTGGTGGATGGACTTGGTCTGGTAACTTCCCAGCAATGGCAAGTGATCCAGCTAAAAGGAAAGTGTTTATTGACAGTTCAATTGCCTTAATGAAGCAGTATAACTTTAATGGATTAGATTTAGATTGGGAATTCCCAGTTGTGGGGCCACAGTTCTCCTATACTGAAAAACGTCTTTCAGAAGCAAATGATTTTGTTGTCTTGCTTAAAGAACTGAGAGCGGCTTTAGATGAGGAACAGGTTCAGTCAGGTGAATACTATTCTTTAAGTGTTGCAATATCAGCTTCGCCTCAAAATATTAGAGACATTAATTATAACGAAGCACAAAAATATCTAGACCATATTAATTTAATGAGCTATGACTTTGATGGTGCGTTTGATAGCGATGCTGGTCACCAATCCGCACTTAGCCATACACATGGCAGTAATGACCCAGACTTTGCAGCCAACGAAGGCTTATGGACGACTACTGATGCTGTTGAGGCTTTACTAGCACAAAATGTTGCGAATAAGAAAATTGTGGTTGGTTTACCCATATATGGTCGCCAATGGCAGAGTGTAGAACCAGGTCAATTAAATGGGTTGTTCCAAAATGGTTCATCAGGTGTTGGTGAATGGGAAAAAGCAAACTTAGGTTATAATTGCATTATGGGTGATACCTTTAATGATACAAAAGAAGCTGAAAAGTGTGCTAATTATGATGCTTTACAATATACCTTTATCGACGCAGGTGAAGGTCATCATATGCTTCCAGGAAATGGTATAGTCTCTGCAAATGGATATACCGTAAACAATACAACATACTCATTCGATATGATTGGTGAGTCATATTACTATAATCCAAACACCAAGGTATTTATCACGTATGATTCACCAACAATGACGGCAATTAAAGCAGAGTATATTAAGCATAAAAACATTGGTGGAGGCATGTTCTGGGATTTATCGGGTGATGCGCCAGAAACTGCAAATTTTCCATCGTTAATCACAACATTACATGATGGTCTGCAATAATTAGTATTACAGACCATAAAATCTACCTGCAATATTTTCACCCTAACTATCGGTCATTTTATACCTACATATAGTCTGACAGCTCCCATATAATCTGGCCAGGTAACAACCAAATAAAAACATTATGAAATATTTATTAAATTCAAATGGCACTTTTTTATCTGAAAATTTTATTAGTATTATCATAAAAGATAGTATTAATAATAAATCTACTTTTATGGAAATAGCTACTTTCTTAAAAGCAGATCACATTCTACATGTGAGATATATTCGCAGACATCAAAAAACCAACCAAATAAATTATTCAGGGACTTTAACTGAAGATGAAATTAACAACATATTAGAATCCAAATCTCTCAAGGATTTCCCGCATCTTTTAACAGACACGAATATATTCACAAACCATAGCTCTATTGAAATACAACAACACCATAGTTCATTTAATGATTTATTCATATTCGACATAGCAGAAAACTATATAAATAACCTCAATCAAACCAATAAATACTTACTATATGAGCGCTTACATAGTCTTGTTAATTATTTATATATCAGAATAATCTCTACCGTAAACATTGGAATTAAAGGAGGGATTTCAACAAAGCGCAATAACGCCAAAAAAATAAACTCAGTATCAAAACTATGTGAAAATTTTAAAATAACAAATCTTGAATTGACTTATCTAAATGCAATATCACTTACAGGGTCATCAAAAGAAATTGCCAGGGCAATAAACAAATCACCTAGAACCATTGAGAAAGTTATCCAGAACTTACTTAACAAATTAGAAATCAAAAATAAAACTCAACTTCAAATAAAGGCAAAGATCATTACATCACATATAAATGATTTCAGTGATGTAACTTAATAGATTTAGCTGATTAATACCCTATACTTTTTACTACATAAACATAGATAACAAATGGTAATCCTAAAGGTATAACATGAGCAAATTCACAAAAGCACTATTTATAACTCTTAGCATCATCCTTTTTTCTCCTTTATTAGCTAAAAATCAATATACCATCATTATTGATGCAGGCAGTTCAGGTAGCCGCATGTACCTCTACGCAAAAAGCCCAAATGGTATAAGTAAAATCAGTGAAGTCAGAATTAAGCCGGGTATTGCTTATTATAATATAAATAATGAAAGCGAGGCTAATACGCTTAAAAAACGCATTAATACGCTATTAGATCTTGCCAAGAAAAAGCTTACAAAAGAACAGTGGGCAGAAACCCAGGTAACCCTTTATGGAACCGCAGGCATGCGCGTAATACCTTTAGAAACTCAAAATAAAATCTATGCGCTAATTGAAAATGTAATTAAAAAAAGTGGCTTAAAGTATAATAATGCTCGAACGATTTCTGGTGGTGAAGAAGGCCTATTCATGTGGATAGCCGTAAATTCTGGACAAAATAAAATTAAAAATGATTACGGTATTTTAGATATGGGTGGTGACTCAACTCAACTTGCATTTTGGAATGATACAGCTGCAAATTATGAATTTATGCTTAATGACAAAACTTATAAAATCTATTCACAATCATTTTTAGGCTTGGGTAAGAACTTGGCAATTAGTCAATTTTTACAAAAACCAGCTTGCTTTCCAAATGGTTATAAATCGAGTGAAATTAACGGAGATTGGGATCTATCTACTTGTCAATATGAAATTAACCGATTTATCATTACTCAACATAATACAAATAAAACAGCAACACTCCCTCAAGGTATGATTTTTCAAGCATCTGATAATTTCTACCATGTTTTTTACCAAGCATTAGGATTAAATTCACTTACTTTAACAAATTTCGATTTAGCAAAAACACTTTCATTTTGTAAAAGCTTAAATTCAATAAAGGAAAATACTTACCACAGTGATATAACTGATGGTCAAATCTGCTTTGATACTACTTATTTTCACGCCCTTCTTGCAAGCTATGGGTTTGGGCAACAGGAAATCCTATTGCAAGATAACTCTTGGACTAAAGGTGTAGCCTTTATTCTGTTGAATAATATAAACATTAAATCAATCAAATAACCTCTATCAAACTAGATAGTTACAGGACAAATGAAAAGCTGATCCATTATTATACTTTTGCAGAACTTAGATTTTTCTTAAGCATTTTCGCCGCCATTGCATAACCACCGTCACAACCATCAACAAAATGAATATGGCTTTTATGATAGGATGATATATGACATGTCACCAAAGCGCTTTTACATAAATGGATACCAAATACAATATTGCCCAACAATTGTTGGCTTTCTAAATACTCCGTAATTTGTTGATGATTTTCTTCAGAGCCATCAAGGATAATCTTTAATCCACCATCAAATTTTTGATAATCCGAATTTAAAATAAAGTCTTGTTTGTAATCACCCCAATTTACATACTTTGTTTTTTTATTCTTTTTCATTAAATAAGAACCAATTATGGTCATCATTGTTATTTTAAAGAGCGTTTGAAATCCTTGTTTATAATATTGTGCTCTTGATGTGAATTTGGTTTTAACTTCATTTAAATATTGAAATGGGTTCTTTTTAAAATGAAGCTGATTGATTGATATTGGATGGTGGTTACCAACATCACCATAAATTTCTAAAATTTTATCATAAGCTTTTAGGTATATTTGATCATTAGTCGCTTGCTTATCCCCTCGTGCTAAAATTAAAATACATACTTTATTTTTATGTCGAGCTTTAATATTTTTCCAACGGCATTCAAAACCAGTAAGGTCAATATCAGAATTCGGATAGTCTTTTATATTAAGAAGATTCGGCAGTACTTGATTCGACTTTATTACTTTTTCTGCATAGTCCCAACCATTTCCACTAATACATGCTTGTAATATGTTTTCAGAAAGTTTGAACTTACCAACACCTAACTTTAAACCTCTGCTATATAATTCTTCAACAGAAAATACACCAACTCTTAAGGTTAACTTATACTGCCATTCACTCATTCTAATTAATGTAGCCAATGACTCTTTAACCGCTATCACCATACAAGCTGGTACAGCAATAAAAGCACCATCCCCACCAAAAACAAATGGGATAGAAATATCTTTATTACAATTTACTGCAGCAATAATGCCCGATACGCCAATAGTATTAACATCTTTATACTTTCCAGAATTTATTGCTTGCGTCGAATTAACAATATCTGTAACAAAAATATACCAATCATTAGGCAGTGCATGATATTCATTTTTAGTAATTAGAGACTTAAAAGAAGTTTCAGGAATGATTTCTTGATAATAAGCATTATTCATAAGCACATCTAATATAAAGCTCGAAAATTTGTTGGTTGAAAATCACATAATCCCATTTATTAAAAACTCGCTTGCTAAATTAAATGGGACGGGCTTAGAGAAATAATAACCTTGAATACATTCAATGCCCATTGCTTTTATCGCTTCATATTCCTCTTCAGTTTCAACACCTTCTGCAACAATTTCTAAATTCAACTTTTGCGCTAAACCTACAATCATTTTTATAAGTAACATCGATTTGCTATTTGACAACATGGTAGAGACAAATTTGCGATCAATTTTTA
>JAOMSY010000072.1 GCA_028355575.1 Francisellaceae bacterium
CAGATTATTAATATTTCATTGCATCATGCTGAAAAATTACCTATTTTCTTCCTACAAAAAAAGTTGTAATGGTCTAATCTGACCTAGAAATGGAGTTACACTGGCTGTACCGTTGTACAGTCTCGAAAGCCTAATACTATTTAAAGCAACCCAGGAACATTTATAATAAAATCAGCCTTTATAAACAATCAAACCTGATTAAAGCTGAATTTATAAAGATGCTTATCATCTTCTGATACAATTCCATCTTCAACTGCATACTTCCACGCAGAATTTACACTAGCAGTCCTGCTTTCATTTTCATTATAAACATCATAGAAAATAACCATTTTACCTGTCTCTTTGTGAATAATATTAACAATCATAGATAATCCATGTGATTTTAATTTTGTGACAGGATACCAAGTTTCAATAATTAAATATACTAACTATTTTTGAGTCATTTCAATCTGAATACACCCAGGAATATAACAAAAACTATACCTTCAGCCGGCCCAGTTTTTATTTCATAAATTCAAAAATTCTCTGAAACCCTTATAGAATATGGTGCGCCCGACAGGATTCGAACCTGTTACCTCTGCCTCCGGAGTGAGATGAATAGTTTATTTAAAAGTATAGATGTCAAGCTTAACCCTTTGATATTGCTGTTTTTATAAGCTTTTTATCTATTGCTTAAAATGATAATATACGATATTAATACTGAAAAGTTGTTACCCATACGTTACCCAAATGCCACAAGCTAAACTTTCAAACTCATTCATTAAAACCATTGGTAAGCCTACAAACAGGACAGACTATTTTGATACTGAACTCAAAGGACTGGTTCTTAGAGCAAGCCCGTCTGGTTTAAAAACATATCAGTTAATATATCGCAATGCAAATAGTCAGTTAAAACGTTATAAAATAGACAATTATGGAAGCATCACGCTTAATGAAGCTCGAGTCATCGCACAAGAAAAACTAGCTGATATTGCCAGAGGCATTGATATTCAAACTGAGAAAAAGACAAAGAAACAAGAGATTCAAAAATCCATTACTTTTGGTGAATATAAAGACTTTTATCTTGAATGGTATGAGGCGAATCGAAAAGTTGCATCAAGTGCAAAATCTGTTTTCAATGTACACTTTACAGAATTCAACTCATTCAAACTCGACCAAATTGACCACCAACTCATACATAAATGGGTCATGAAACAAAAGAAAAATGGACATATTAATACTTCAATAAATAGACGTTTAAATTTACTAAAAAGCTGTATTAGCAGAGCTGTAGATTTTGGTTATTTAGACAAAAACAACCTTGCTGGCTTTAAACGGCTAAAAGTAGATACTTCACCCAATGTAAGATATTTATCTGAAAATGAAGAAACCTCTTTAAATCAAGCATTATTAAAATTCCCTCAGTATATTCAGGCAATTGTTTCAGTAGCGATAAATACTGGCATGCGCCGAGGGGAAATATTTAACCTTGAATGGCAAGATATAGACTTTTTCACCAAGACCATCACCATCCAAGGTGGCACCTCAAAGTCTGGGCATACCAGACAGATTCCAATGAATAATGCTTGTTATGCAACACTAAAAAATTGGGAAAGTTCTAACATATGTGAAGGTATCGTATTTAAATCACCAAAAACTGGCAGAAGGCTAGATGATATAAAGGGTTCAATTAAAACTCTTTTTAAGCAAGCTGAAATACTCAATTTTAGGTTTCATGATTTAAGGCATACATTTGCCTCTAAGCTTGTCATGAAAGGCGTTGACCTAAATACTGTACGTGAACTTCTTGGTCATTCAGATTTAACGATGACTCTAAGGTATGCTCATTTAGCGCCAGAGCATAAACGAAAAGCTGTTGAGTTACTTTAGCTCTCAGAAGCTAATTCACTCAAAAGAGCAAACTTGGTTTACTAGCCATGAAGTTAGAAACTGCCCTACGTTATCAAATAGAATAATCTTGGGACTGTATTTGTTATGCTTTAACTACTAAAGAATTCATTCCAGCCAGTTTTCACCCCCATTGAAATATTTTTATCTTGAACAAAATCAGCAATATTAGTTAATACAGTGGAGCATTCTTCATTATTTAACAGAGCAAATATTGGTAAGCAAAAACATCTATAATCAATAAAATCAAATCTCTTTCCCTTATATTTAAAGCTACCGTCCTCTAAATTCAGATTTTGGACATCTAGATCCATCCTACAAATGAATGTCACTGGATAATTTAAATGCCCAGTCGAATATAGGGCATCCAGACTATCATCAAGCCTTTTAAGCGGTACAGGTTTCACGGTAACTTCATAAAGGTTTATTATAACACCATCAAGCTCGAGCCATATATCTGCTGGTTTTTTAGAAGTTGTATTTGTCCCAAATACACTTTCATCTCCACCAATTACCTCAATATTAGAAGTGCGAAATAATCCAAGAAGCAATTGGGCGACAAGGTATTGAGGTAAATTACCAGATTCAGGATACTTGAGAGTAAACTCTACTAACTGAGAGCCAATGATTTGATTTGAATGATTAGATGGTTCAATTTTTACAAGCTTATAATCCGAAATAGATTGTGCGAAACTCCATAAGCGGAAGAAAAAATAGTCAATCAATCTTGCTCTTTTTTCTTTATTTGCTTCTATAACTAAGCGCAAAAAATTAACTGCAGCTATAGCTGCAGATTGAGGTCTCTTAGCATCTGCCCAATCTTCGTTTAATTGATTCGTATTCTTAGCCACATTTAGAGGGTCAGATTTTCCACATGGAATGTTATTTTCATCTAATGCATACCATATTCCATTTTCAAAAATTGATCGGGGATGGCAGCCATAAAAATTATTTAATGGCTCATAACTTTCATTTAAATGAAGACCTGTTAGTGCTGTTAAAACTACTCCACGGAAACCTTTTGCTTTTACCTCAATTAATTCAGAGAGTAATTTATGGACTCTAGCATCTGTATGAAACTCCAAAAAATCATCGACTGTTTTTGTTTTTGCGACTCCAAGCTTTGCATTAACATAATGCTGGGCTAGTTTATCTCGTGCTACAACTTTAGACATGCGGAATTCCTGTAAAATCTTTAACAATTTTTTGGAGTTGTACATTTTCTTTGATGCGAAATGTTTTAAGTATCATTGCAAATTCAAGAACATCTAAACGTCGTTCAAACTTTTCAATTTTAGATATATCAGACTGATTAAGACCTACTTGAATTGCCAATTCACCTTGAGAAATATTTAACCTATTTCTCTCGTGTGTTAGCTCATTCACAAGACTACGATATAGGTCATCATGGATGGTTTTATTCATGAATACTTTGTTTTAGCTTTGTTATTATAAGCCATCATGCTACCATTATTTAAATATTCGAAATTGGAATATATCTATGAGGGCTATTTCTCTTTTTAGTGGAGCTGGTGGTATGGATGTTGGATTTAAAACTGCGGGTTTTGATATTCTCGTGGCTAACGAAATAGACAAACATGCTTGTGCAACATTCCACGCCAATCACCCTGATACCAAACTAATTGAAGGAGATATTGATGTATATAAAAGAGAATTATTTTCGTATACGGAAATCGATGTTGTTTTTGGTGGCCCCCCTTGCCAAGGATTTTCTGTTGCTGGAAAAATGAACCTAGAAGATCCCAGAAGCAAATTAATATTCAGCTTTTGTAATATTGTTGAGAAAGTTAAACCTAAAGCTTTTGTAATGGAAAATGTAAAAGCCCTTGGGACACTTTTAAAATTTGAAGAAATAAGAGCAAATCTTTTATCAAGATTTCAAAAGGCTGGCTATACAGTTACAATCCATATATTGAACTCTAAAGATTTTGGAGTACCACAATCTCGAGAAAGGGTTTTTTTTATTGGTGTGAAAAACAAGATCAAGCCTATATTAGAAACAAGTTTTAAAAAATACTTGAAAGAGCCACCTACACTTCGAGAAACTTTAATTCCGCTTGGAAAACCAGGCACCAAGTCAAATGATCGGATATGTAATGCCAAAATAACCATAGCTGCAAAACCAGTACTTCGAAAATCACCATACTCAGGCATGTTATTCAATGGTCAAGGGCGACCTCTTAACCCTGACGGTTGGGCAAGTACATTACCAGCAAGTATGGGAGGAAATCGGACTCCTATTATTGATAATAACCACCTATACCATGGGAATGAATCTTGGGTTGAAAAATATCATAAGACCTTGATTGATGGTGTTAATCCCCTGGGCATGAATGATACCCCATCATATTTAAGAAGGCTCACTATTAATGAAGCATCAGTACTTCAAACATTTCCAGAAAACTATATCTGGTGTGGCCCTAATAGTAAGGTATATTCTCAAATTGGCAATGCAGTGCCTTGCGTACTTGCAACTGTTATCGCAAATTGTATCAAGAAGACATTAACTGAATATTTAGATACTAAAAAATTAAACATTAAGAATGATAATAACCTGAAAAAAGCTTGTGCCTGACCTTGAGAAAAGCAGAAAAGAAGTTAGCCCAAAAAAAAGCAGCTGGATTTGCTAATAAATTGGGTCAATCTGAAAAGGTTTTTATTGCTTACGCTATGCAATATTCGCTAGCTAGAATTAATAAGCATTTCACTGTTGAACTGCATGGAGCGGCATAACATGACGGATATATTAACAAGTGTAACGAAAGCGGTTGAGATACTAAATAAATTAAAAACGCTAAGTGATAAATTAAAAAATGTTGAATTAAAAGAAAACATCGCGGAATTATCATTAGAACTCTCTGAAACTAAAATGAAAATTGCTGACCAAAATATTTTAATATCTACACAAAAGCAGGAAATTAATAGCTTAAAAGAAAGATTCAAAAATAAGCAATTAACTGTGAGGTTTTTGGGTGCTAGATACTTTAAAGATGAAAATGGAGAGCCTACAGGCACACCTTTCTGCCCTATATGTTACTCAAAAAATTTGAGTTTTCATCCAATAGTTTCTCAGAATCAAGGCTCTATGCATCGTAAATGTGGTGTATGTCAAAATATTTTTAAATCTGATGAGTGCCCAAAAGACGCTCAACATTATATATCAATTCAGAAAGATGCCTCAAGCAAACTAGGTACAGAATATATTATTAAAACATACCCTTAATTATATACTACTAGCTTCAAATATGATTGATAGCCTTGTTTAGTTTGTGTATGTACAACCGTTTTAACTAACCAGCTATTCGGTATCTCTATGCGCAAATCATTTATTTTAATTGGTACGCCTGCAATAATATTAGCATTGCCTATGGTGGTAATATGCATATTGCTTCCACTGCTTTTATAGCCTTTTAATACATTGTCGGCAATGGCTTGTGCTGCAGCTCCATTCTCATAAATATTGGATAATTTGAAAACTGGTTCTCCGCTGCCTGCTCTGACTTCTTTTGTCTGGCCTTTGTCTTGGTCGTGGTATTCCGCTATCACGCTTTTATATTGATTAGTTGTGTGTTCGGTATAATCCAATTTTGATATTTCTTTAATGTCTAGCTCAACGGTTGGCAAGTATGTTTCTTTTGCTGTTTGCCCGTCTGCTTTTAATACTAATAATCTGGTATATGTTGGCTTGAGTGTCCCGCCGTACTGCCTAGCCACTCGATACAAAAATGCTAAATTGCTCTCGCTGGTCTGGTCTATGTGTTCTATTTGAATACTGGCAATGCTTGGCGCAACTTTTGCAATTAAACCGTGTTCGCTTGCAATGGTCTTGAATAAATCGCCTACGCTTATCTCATCAAATGAACGGCTTTTTTGTGTCTGCATAGCCGTATAGGTGGTTGATTCTGCAAATGGAACGCTATTAGCGGTTATGGTGATTTTACTAGGTGGGTAACTATAATTAACCTGGTCAACAAAGAAGAAACCAAAATCTCTTAAATCATTCTCATAACCCAGATAAACTTGTAACTTACTACTTTCAGTGGGTAGTTTAATATTTTGTTCTGGGTCGCTAATTTGGATAGAAAGACCATCGACGTGGTCACCTATGGTGTCAGTAACTCACCTTACGCATGTT
>JAOMSY010000073.1 GCA_028355575.1 Francisellaceae bacterium
CTAAGAGGCGGCATGCGTTCTAAAGAACGTAAGGCAGCGAATGAACAACTTGAGGATACTCAAGTTATAGTTGCCACAGGAAAATATATTGGTGAAGGTTTTGATTTACCACGACTTGACACTCTATTTCTTGCTATGCCAATCGCTTGGAAAGGATCTTTAGCGCAATACGCTGGTAGAATACATCGTGAAATAGTTGGAAAAAATAAAGTCACGGTCTTTGATTATGTTGATACTGCCTTGCCTATGCTAAAACGCATGTTTAAGAAACGAGAAAATGGTTACAAAGCAATGGGCTATCAGCTTAGTTTTGTGAATGATACTGAATATAAATTGGAGTAGCTGTATTGTATTGACGGTGCATTAATTTTTACTCAACTGCCCAAAGCAGATGGCACTATAAAATCTTCATACAAATTCAATCGTGCTGTAATGCAATCAAAATAATAGCTCAAACCAATAATTTAGTTTTTATACCAGAATAAATACAGTAGCATGACTACCAATAGCAATCTTGTTTTGGAATCATCATGGCCAGTACTGCAAAATCAAAAAACAAATCATCAAAATCTAAAAAAACCGATAAAAAGCCATTTAAACCGCAAGGCTGGAATACCACTGATGCTGAGGAAATTGAACGCCGTAAAATTCGAGCTGAAACAGAAATCTTAGAAGTTAAGAATACCAATCCATTAGCGCCTTACTTTAGTACTTTTGTCGTTAACTCCAAAAAAGAAGACCAACCACGTCAAAATCAATATCTTGTTGAAATGCGTTCATTATCAGACAGAATGAATACCTGCGACTGCCCAGACTTTCAAAATAATGGTTTGGGTACCTGTAAGCATGTTGAAGGTGTACTGTTGCATCTGCAAAAAATGGGTAAACGTAAATTCCAACAAACAGTGAAAGTTGGAAATCCTAATATTGAAATTTACCTTGATCAGAATAACTATGCAAACGTCATTAAAATTGCATATTCACACATAACTGAGCCTGCTGATATGCTCAAAGAAATTGATGCATATTTTTCAGCGGAAGGTGAGCTAATTGGGGATCCCATTCAAAGTTTTCCAATTCTAGAAAGATCATTGAATGCAAGCAATACTGTAAATGGCTTACAGATTCGCATCTCAGCACATATTCACCCACATATTGACAAACTAACTCAATACGCCAAGAAAAAAGCATTAAAGGAAACCTTTAGTACCGATGTACAACTTGGTAAGCGCTCGCTAAATGTCGTAAAACACCCATTATATGAATATCAACAAAAAGGCATGCAACATTTAGCCTTTACGGGTAGAGCTCTGTTAGCAGATGAAATGGGCTTAGGTAAAACCGTTCAAGCCATCGCTGCCTGTGAATTATTACGCCAACTTAAGGGTGTTAAAAAAGTTTTAGTGGTCGCAACAGCTTCTCTCAAAACGGAATGGGAAGAGCAAATCGCAAAATTTACCGATCTTCCTTCTCTGATCGTAAATGGCTCACGCCCAAAACGCCTTAAACAATACCAAGAATCAGCATTTTTTTATTTAACAAACTATGAACAAGTCCTCAATGATGCTGATGATATCCAGCGCATATTGCAGCCTGATATTATCATCCTCGATGAGGCTCAGCGCATCAAAAATTGGCAAACGAAAACCGCAGCAGCGATTAAACGCATGAATAGCCCCTATGCATTTGTGTTAACAGGTACACCTCTTGAAAACCGCATTGATGATGTTTATTCAATTGTACAATTTTTGGATCCGCATTTATTTGGCCCATTATTTCGCTTCAATCGTGATTTTTATAAGCTAGACGAAAGCGGAAAAGCAATCGGTTATAAAAATTTAGATGTCTTATATCGTCGCCTGCAAAGTGTTTTATTACGCAGACAAAAAAGTGATATTGAAGATCAATTACCAGATCGTGTTATTAATCATTACTTCACAAAAATGGATCCTGAGCAGGAGCTACGTTACGAGGAATATAACGCTAAAGTTGCCAGATTGGTGCGTATCGCTAATCACAGGCCGCTTAAACCTGATGAGTTTAAGCACTTACAAATGAGCCTGTCTTGTATGCGAATGATATGTGATTCGCCTTATATACTTGATCAATCCTGCCGAATTTCACCAAAATTACAAGAACTAGAAAAAGTTTTAGGAGAAATCCTACAAGATGACTCTGCAAAAATTATTATTTTCTCTGAATGGGTAAAAATGCTAGATTTAATAGCTGAAATAGCAGAGGGAATGCAAGTTGGATTTGCTTGGCATACTGGGTCAGTACCACAGATAAAACGACGTGAGGAAATTAATCGTTTTAAAAACGATACAAATTGTCGTCTCTTCCTATCTACAGATTCAGGCAGTGTTGGCTTAAACTTACAAGCAGCAAATGTGGTGATCAATGTGGATCTACCATGGAATCCTGCCAAGTTAGAACAACGCGTTGCTCGAGCTTGGCGCAAGCACCAAACCAGAACAGTACAAGTGGTTAATATGGTAACCGAAAATAGTATTGAACACCGAATGGTAGGTTTATTAGAGCAAAAACAAATGCTAGCAGATAATGTACTCTCAGAAAATGAAATTGATGATATGGAATTGCCCTCAGGTCGCAAAGCCTTTATGGAGCGTTTGGAAAAACTAATAGGAGAAGAGGATGGTGCACTAACGAAACCTCGAGAGCCTGAAGTAATATCAGAGCTTCAAAATATTGAGTCAGAACCAAAAACAGTTGATGATTTCAAAATTGATGCCATTGCGACTTGCCAAGATGAATTAGACACACTTAATATCCACCATAATTCTGATGGCAAAAATATTATTTTAGCCGTTACAAAAAACAAAGCTGATAATATTCAGCCAAAATTACAATCCTTATTAACAGACAATAAATTAGATGATACAAATACATTAAAAGTTATTGATCAATCAACACTTGATACCATCAAACAGTTGGCTAACTTAGGCATATTGTCCATTAATCAAGATAAGGCCAATGTATTATTTGAAAGCCCTGCTCAAACGCACTCTCGACAGCAGCAGCTTCAAAAGCGATTAAAGCGAGCACGCAAATACGCTTCACAAGCAGAACGAAAATATTCCATGGTTTCGTTATTAATAAGTAGCGAATTCTATCAAGAATCTGTCACACCGCTATGTGAAGCATTAGACCTTGCACTAAAGGCTTTTACTGCCCTACACTCATCAGAGAATATCACAACGGAACAGCTATCAGCTAACTTTATTCAAGAACAGCTTATTGGTAAACATGCCTTGCCTGAAAACATTTTAAATGTATTCACGCAATTATCGAGTGATGCTAATACGAAAGCTCTTTCGGATGAGATAATTGAAGATTGTTTTGTTAGTTGTCAGAATACTTTTGAGCACATTGAGGAAGAAATTCATAAAGCGGCATTATCTATCAAAATTTAACGACACATATGTAAAGATATCATTATATCTATTTATGTAAATCAATGTCTAGATAAGCTATAATAGAATCTAATGCAAGTAATTTTTCTTGGTTAGTATGAACAGTCTACTATTAAACACGCCTATCGATATTCAACAGAAATTAGCGGCAACCGTTAAAAATAAACGAAAATCTCTAAAATTATCTCGTCAAGCACTATCAGAGCGAAGCACGGTGCCAGCAGCAACCATTAAGAAATTTGAAACCACAGCACAAATTTCATTGCGGCAGTTTATCTTACTTTGGCAGTGTGTAGATAGTCTCGATAATTTACATGATTTAACAGTCAGTTCAAACGAAAAACCGCAAAGTATTGATGAGGTTCTGAAACAATGAATAAATTTATTCCAATACAGAAACTTGAAGTTTTACGAAGACTTGCTGATGGCAATAAAGTAAAAGCTGGAATTCTAGCTCAAAATAAAAATGCTGTATATTTTCAATACGACTCAGAATATTTAAAGCATTGCTATAATTTATCACCGTTTAAATTATCTTTTGATGGGAAATTACAAGAAGCCATTAAGTTACCACATCAAGGATTACATGGTGTTTTTGCCGATTCATTACCTGATGGATGGGGCTTGTTACTCATGGATAGAATGTTTAGGCGCCATGGCGTTTTACCGCAACAGTTGACGATGATGGATCGGTTAGCGTATATCGGCAATAGAGGAATGGGTGCATTGGAATATGTTCCAATTTCTGCTTATGCTCCTGACTGTGATAATGATTTAATTGATATTCATAAGTTAGGTCAAGAAGCTCAAGAAATATTTGATGGCCAAACTAGTGAAGTTTTAACTCATCTGGCCAATGCAGGAAGTTCTGGTGGTGCCAGACCAAAAGCCCAAATATATATTCACCCTAATAATTTAGCTCAAGCGAATACGATTTACCAAACTGACCTAGAACCATGGTTAGTGAAATTTACTTCCCAGTCATTAGCGCTCGGCCATGAAGAAAGCTTATGCGAGGCAGTGTATTTGGAAATGGCTCATAACGCTGGTATTGTTTAAGGCGTTTTGGGCGTGAGCCATTTACGATCAGAGAAGGAAGATCGGTAAATTTTGCGATTTGCTCTTCCCATTCCGTTTTGAGAGAAGCTGTTGCGACCACTAAAACTTTTTTAACACCCTTAAGTTGGCGTAATAATTCACAGGCAGCGATGGCTTGAACGGTTTTACCTAAGCCCATTTCATCTGCTAACAGAGCTCTACCCGTAAAGGCTAAATGTTGCATGCCTTTTTGTTGATATTCATATAATGGGTGTTTTACGACATTTAGCGAGCGCTTACCAAGTTGTACATCGGTACTAAAGGTTTCCTTTAATGCTTTTTTCTTGGCGTATTGAGTTAGTTTGTCAATATGTGGGTGAATATGTGCTGAGATGCGAATCTGTAAGCCATTTACAGTATTGCTTGCATTCAATGATCTTTCTAGAATTGGAAAACTTTGAATGGGATCCCCAATTAGCTCACCTTCCGCTGAAAAATATGCATCAATTTCTTTGAGCATATCAGCAGGCTCAGTTATGTGTGAATATGCAATTTTAATGACGTTTGCATAGTTATTCTGATCAAGGTAAATTTCAATATTAGGATTTCCAACTTTCACTGTTTGTTGGAATTTACGTTTACCCATTTTTTGCAGATGCAACAGTACACCTTCAACATGCTTACAGGTACCCAAACCATTATTTTGAAAGTCTGGGCAGTCGCAGGTATTCATTCTGTCTGATAATGAACGCATTTCAACAAGATATTGATTTTGACGTGGTTGGTCTTCTTTTTTGGAGTTAACGACAAAAGTACTAAAGTAAGGCGCTAATGGATTGGTATTCTTAACTTCTAAGATTTCTGTTTCAGCTCGAATTTTACGGCGTTCAATTTCCTCAGCATCAGTGGTATTCCAGCCTTGCGGTTTAAATGGCTTTTTATCGGTTTTTTTAGATTTTGATGATTTGTTTTTTGATTTTGCAGTACTGGCCATGATGATTCCAAAACAAGATTGCTATTGGTAGTCATGCTACTGTATTTATTCTGGTATAAAAACTAAATTATTGGTTTGAGCTATTATTTTGATTGCATTACAGCACGATTGAATTTGTATGAAGATTTTATAGTGCCATCTGCTTTGGGCAGTTGAGTAAAAATTAATGCACCGTCAATACAATACAGCTACTCCAATTTATATTCAGTATCATTCACAAAACTAAGCTGATAGCCCATTGCTTTGTAACCATTTTCTCGTTTCTTAAACATGCGTTTTAGCATAGGCAAGGCAGTATCAACATAATCAAAGACCGTGACTTTATTTTTTCCAACTATTTCACGATGTATTCTACCAGCGTATTGCGCTAAAGATCCTTTCCAAGCGATTGGCATAGCAAGAAATAGAGTGTCAAGTCGTGGTAAATCAAAACCTTCACCAATATATTTTCCTGTGGCAACTATAACTTGAGTATCCTCAAGTTGTTCATTCGCTGCCTTACGTTCTTTAGAACGCATGCCGCCTCTTAG
>JAOMSY010000074.1 GCA_028355575.1 Francisellaceae bacterium
AAAAAAGCAAAACAAATTATGATTGAAAGTAATTTGCGCTTAGTTGTTAAAATGGCTAAACGATATAAACCAAAAGGTGGTTTAGTGTTTTTAGACTTGATTGCTGAGGGTAATTTAGGTTTAATTCGTGCAGTTGAAAAATTTGATCCAGAGTTAGGATGGCGTTTCTCAACCTATGCAACATGGTGGATTCGTCAGAACATCGAGAGGGCATTATTAAATCATCAAAGGACGATTCGTATACCTGTCCATGTCTTAAAAGAGCTTAACGTCTACTTAAGAGCAGCATCTGAACTAACAAAGCAGATTGACCATGAACCAAGTCCTGAAGAAGTTGCTGAGTTTTTAGATCGTCCAATTGAGGATATTAAGAAATTATTAGAGTCAACAAAAAATATCGACTCTTTAGACCAAGTGTATGATGACTCAAATAGACCAGTTTTGGAAACTATTGCAGATGAAGATGCTCATTCTCCAGAGCAGCATCATCAAAACCAAGACACTTCAAAATTTATTAGCCAATGGCTAGATCAATTAAGTTCTAAACAGCAGACTGTATTAGCAATGCGTTTTGGACTAAGAGGTTATGAACCAAAAACGCTTGAGGAAACAGGAGAATTTATAAAATTAACTCGTGAAAGAGTTCGCCAAATTCAAATGGATGCACTTAAGAAATTAAAAACAATCGCTAAAGAATGTGATATCAGTGCAGAGCTTTGCTTAAAGTAGTTCGGGTTATTTACTTATCTAACAAATAAATTAATATAACATCACAATATGTGTTTCATGATACGAATACAAGCTAATGGAAAAGATTTTAAATGCCTGGTTAAATAAGCCAAAAAAATGTGCTTTAAAGTATGGTAATGAGTCAATTAGCTACCGAGAATTATTGTTACTATCATATCAGTTAGGTAATTTATTAAACCGAAATAATTTTGAAAAAATATTATTTTGTATACCTAATATGCCTAGTCTCATTATCTGTTATTTGGCTGGATGGTTAACGGGTAAAACATTGATTCCTGTCAATCCTAGACTTACAAATCACGAGTTATCGCAGGTTATTAATAATTATCAACCAGATTTTATACTAGTTGAATCATCACGCTTAGCTAGTGATATTAATCATTCACTACCAAAAATTGGCGAGATCTATTCTATAATGAGTGATGAAACACGAACTGGGAATTTTTGGGATGACTTGTTGGTACAAGATAAAAGGGTACCTGATGGTTATAACCCAAATGCCTTGACCATACATTTAACCTCAGGTACTACAGGTTTGTATAAGTCTGTTCCTCACACAGTTTCTCAATTTGAGCAGTATGCAAATAGAAGAGCGATAGACTTCGAATATAAGATGGATGATCATATTTTAATTGTGACATCATTGAATCATGCTTTTTCATTTTCTTATCAATTTTTACCGGCAATTGTTTTAGGGTTGACCATTTCTCTTGTCCCAAGTTTTAATCCTGAAGCAGTGTTTGAGGTGATTAAAAGAGATGATATTACTTCTATGGCATTACTGCCTGTTATGAGTTATCAATTAGCTCGTTATGCGCAGGATAAGATTAAAAGCAACTCATTAAGATATGTTCTCGTTGCTGGTGATGCGCTACCTACTTCCTTCAATCAGCTTTTTATGAAGGTATTTGGTGTTGAGTTATTTTTGGGTATTGGTATGACAGAGGTATTTGGATATGCTCAAAATTTTATCAACAAGACCAAGTTTGGTTCGGCTGGTGTATTGTTGAAAGGTGTTGATCTAAAAGTTATTGGCAAAAGTGGTAAAGAATTAGGTAGTAATGAAACTGGAGAAATATATCTTAAAACTGAAATAAATTTATCTTGTTATGGCAATGATATTAGACTCACAGAGCAATTCATTACGAATGATGGTTGGCTCAAGACTGGTGATATTGGTTATTTGGATGATGATAATTTTTTATGGTTTCTAGGTCGAAAAAAACAAATTATTGTAAAAGGTGGTTCAAACATTTCTCCAGCAGAGATTGAGCAGGTATTATATAAAAATTTAGATATTATAGAAGCAGGCGTGATTGGCAAAAAAAATCATATTTGGGGTCAAGTCATTTGGGCTTATATATGTGTTAAAACAGATACTGTCTTTGATGAAGGTGCCTTGAAGCGTTTTATGTCTGAATATATAGCAGAATATAAAATCCCTCAGAAAATAATTCTATTAGACTCACTGCCCAAAATATCTTCTGGTAAAATTGATCGAAATCAACTTATGGCCTGGGCTGAACAGACTGATGATGCAATTAAGTGAAGAAACCATCCGTAAAGGTGCATTCTGCTTCTTAGAGAATAGCATTGCCATAGAGAGCTATATCTATTTATTTACATCATCTGTGGATGAAATGATTATATATGATATCAGTCAGTTGAGTCTTTTATTTAGTCGCATAACTAGAAACCAACAGAAAGGCTTATTTGCGGTTGGGTATTTCTCCTATGAATCAGGTATTCCTAAAAATAATACTCATCACACAATGTCCTATGGACCAATCGCACACTTTGTTTTTTATGAAGATAAAGCAAAACTAACTTCTTCAGAAATAGATGCCTTTTTCTCACTGATTAATCAGTATGATGCTAATTCTGAAAGCATAATATATGATTTATCATTCAACCAGCCATATAAAGATTATGAAATAGGGTTTAATAAGATTCAGCAACATCTATTAAATGGCGACTCATATCAAGTAAACTATACTGCTCAATATCAGTTCAAGCTACAAGGTTCAACATTTTATCTTTACCAAAAATTACGTGCTCAACAGTTGGTTTCCTATGGTGCATATTTACCATTTTCTAGTGGGCATATCTTATCATTTTCACCGGAATTATTTTTTACTAAAAGCGGAAATAAGCTAAAGACCAAACCGATGAAAGGAACCATCCATCGATGTTTAGATAGTAATGATGATGATATACAGAAGAAATTTTTACAAAATGATGGGAAAAATAGAGCAGAAAATTTAATCATTGTTGATTTACTCAGAAATGATATGGCGAGAATTGCAGAAACTGGGAGTGTTAAGGTCAATAAGTTATTTGATATTGAGACCTATCAATCTGTTCACCAGATGACAAGTGAAATCGAAGCAAAAATAAATCCTGAACTATCCATCGAAAATCTTTTTCAGGCACTATTCCCATGTGGGTCAATTACAGGTGCGCCTAAAAAGAAGACAATGGAAATTATAACGCAAACTGAAAAGGCTTCACGTGGACTTTATACAGGATGTATTGGTTATGTCTCGCCGGATAATGATATGAGCTTTAATGTCGCAATTCGTACAATTCAATTTAATCAACATAATGAAGGCGTTCTTGGTGTTGGTGGCGGAATTACGACACAATCAAATTGCATGCAAGAATGGCAGGAAATGCATCTGAAGGGTCAATTTTTTATTGAGGCACCAAAAAATTTTGAATTAATAGAAACACTCTTATTTGATATTGATTATGTTTTTTTTGAGGAGCACATCAATCGATTATCTTTATCTTGTCAGTGTTTTGGGTTTAAATTTCTGCATGATGAAACTTGTAAGGCATTATTAGACTTAGCAAAAACATTTGAAATGAATGAGAAATATATAGTTAGGGTTCTATATAATCAGTCAGGAGCATTTAAGCTAAGCTATAAAGTAATGAATGATGTTATAGTTGATCGCTTGTCTATTGTTCTTTCAGAGAATATAGTTGACTCAAAAAATATATTGTACCAGCACAAAACTACCGCAAGTAGTGTGCGTGGCTTATATAATAACGAACAAGCATTGGCTGCTAAAAAAGGCTTTCACGATGTATTCTTCCAGAATGAGAAAGGCTTTGTGACAGAGACATCTAGATATAATATTGTATATAAGTTAAATGGTAAGTTATATACGCCTCCAATTGATGATGGCCTTTTGCCTGGTATCTATCGACAGAATTTGATTAATCAGAAAAACTTAAGTGAACGGTCTGTTAGTACGTCCGATCTGTTAGCTGCAGATGAAGTATTTATCTGTAACTCTGTCCGAGGGTTGCTTCCAGTTAATATTTTTATAGTGAAATAGCATGTTGGCTTATATAGATCACTATGATTCATTTGCCGATATATTAATTGATTATTTCAAACAGCTTGATCAAGATATACGAGTATTTAAGACAGATGAGCTATTGCTTGAGGAGATTGTAGCACTCAAGCCTGATTATCTTGTGATTGGCCCAGGGCCTGGTGATCCACAAGATTCCTCTCTGAACGATGTATATCATATATTATCACAACTATATGATAAGTTACCAATATTAGGCGTATGCCTTGGACACCAAATAATTTGTAGAATATTTGGTGCAACTATTAAACGCTTAGAAGTTGTACAGCACGGTGTGGTTGCCCCGTTATTAAATATTTCAGGGCTTTTATTTGAAGGGCTAAAGAATGATATTGAGGTAACACGCTATCATTCTTTATCAGCCAATCAAGATAAATTTCCGCAATGTTTAAATATAACAGCGACATGTCAGGATGGTAATAACAAAATTGTTATGGGTGTTGAGCATAAAAGATATCCCATTTATGGTTTGCAATTCCATCCAGAGGCAGTTAAAACATCGCATGGATTGAAGATGTTAGAAAATTTTCTACAGGCAAAAAAAAAGCAGCTATATTAAGCTGCTTTTTGTAATGTAGAAAATAATGCTGATGCGTTATTTTTTCATTTTTTCTTTAATCAAATCACCAATTGTTGTGGCAGTCATTTGATCTTGACCTTTCTCAGGCATTTCATCAAGTGCTTTGATAGACAAGTTAATGCTACGACGTTTCTTGTCAATATTAGAGATTCTAGCCTCAATTTCTTGGCCTTCTTTAAGTTCATCTCCAGCATTTTCAACATGATGGCTTGAAATATCAGCAACACGAATAAATGCTTTAATATCATTACCAAGATCAACTTCAGCACCGTTTTGTTGAACCTTAGAAACTGTCCCTTTAACTGTCGCACCTTTATCATTTACTTCAGTAAACTGTGTAAATGGGTCATCAGAGATTTGTTTGATTCCTAGTGCGATACGCTCACGATCAACATCAACAGAAATCATAACAGCTTCAATGTCTTCACCTTTTTTGAAGTCTTTGATTGCCTCTTCACCTTGTTTAGTCCAAGAAATATCAGAGATATGGATTAACCCATCTATTCCGCCTTCTAAACCGATAAAGATACCAAAGTCAGTTACAGAACGAATTGTTCCTTTAACTTTTGAGCCAGGTTGATGATCATTAGCAAATGCTTGCCAAGGATTGATTGTGCATTGCTTCATGCCAAGTGAGATACGGTGTTTAGCAGCATCCATATCAAGAACAACGACTTGAACTTCTTGGTCAAGTACAACAAGTTTGTGAGGATTAGAGCTTTTATTTGACCAGTCCATTTCAGACGTATGAACAAGTCCTTCAATACCTTCTTCAAGCTTAACAAAGCAACCATAGTCAGTAATGTTTGTTACTTCACCTTTAACTTTAGTTCCAACAGGTAGCTTTTCTTGGATATTTTCCCAAGGGTCGCTTCCAAGTTGTTTCATGCCAAGTGATATACGACCTTTTTCACGGTCAAATTTAATTACTTTGACGTTAATTTCATCCCCAACTGATAATATAGCGCTTGGATGTTTAATACGACTCCAAGACATATCAGTGATATGTAATAAACCATCAATTCCACCAAGATCAATAAACGCACCAAAGTCAGTGATATTTTTAACAATCCCTTGAATTTCTGAACCTTCAGTTAACTTCTCAAGCATTTGCTCACGTTCAACTTGAGTCTCAGCTTCAATAACTGCACGACGTGATACCACAATATTATTGCGTTTTGGATCAAGTTTAATAATTTTAAGATCGATATCACCATTT
>JAOMSY010000075.1 GCA_028355575.1 Francisellaceae bacterium
TGACCAACTTGGTCATCTTGAATTGTGAATGACACAAGCTTAGAAACATCTAAGTCATTTAGTTGCAAATTAAAACCATTTGAACCACTTTGTAAGTAGACATTCTCTTGTCGACCTGTTTGTTCACTCCAGTAATGAATAATAACGAAACTTCTCTGGCTATTGTCAGAGAATACCAAGCTTACCAAGCCATCTTGATAACTGATATCACCGACTTTTTCTGATAAATGATTAATA
Organism: Francisellaceae bacterium; assembly: GCA_028355575.1. Classification (GTDB taxonomy): domain Bacteria; phylum Pseudomonadota; class Gammaproteobacteria; order Francisellales; family Francisellaceae; genus CAJXRW01. The sequence goes on from JAOMSY010000075.1 coordinate 238, forward strand.
ATATCCAAGTCACAGTTTGTCGATGAATCATCATTGCCACCGTTATTATTATCATCGTTGTTACCGTTATCGTCGTTATTGTCGTCGTTACTGTCGTCGTTACTGTCGTCGTTACTGTCGTCGTTGTCGTTTGAATCAGAACATTCTAGGTTAAAATCATATTCCTCTGTACCAAATTGACCAACTTGGTCATCTTGAATTGTAAATGACACAGACTTAGAAACATCTAAGTCATCTAATTGTAAATAGTAGCCATCTGAATCACTTTGTAAGTAAACATTCTCTTGGCGCCCTGTTTGTTCGCTCCAGTAATGAATAATAACAAAGCTTCTCTGGCTATTGTCAGAGAATACCAAACTTACCAAGCCATCTTGATAACTGATATCACCCACTTTTTCTGATAAATGATTAATAATATCCAAGTCACAATTTGACGATGTATCATCATCATTACCACCACTAGCATCGTCATCGTTGTTATCGTCGTCATCACTATTGTCGTCACCATCATTATCATCATTGTCGTTGTCATCGTCGTCATTACTGTCATCATCTTGGTCACTTGAATCTGTATCAAAATCAAGTTCTTCTGAATTATACTGGCCTCCCTGACCATCTGATAATGTAAAATAAAATGGCTCATTCACATTCATATCATCAATAGATAACGTAAATTCGTTGTTACTTTTATTCAAAAGCTTACTTAGCTGAACGTCAGATTCATTTGTATAATGGACAATTATGTAATCACTACTATGTGCAGTTGTGATATCAAAAGTCACAGTTCCATCTAGATTTATAATTGCTTGCCCGCTAAATCTATCTTGCGCGTCGGTAATATTAATAATAGTTGGCGTATCAGGTGTTTGTTGTACTTCCGTAATACCACCAGGAATTAACGAAATATCTGATGCCTGTTTAACAGCATAATGCTTAGCAGGTATCTCAAAAGAAGTACCGTCGGTAAAACGAACGGTTTTAGGTATAGAAGTCGAATTAAATGCAACATATGTTTTTGAGCCGTTTTTATTAAAGACAGCATACTGACCAATATTAGCACGAATACTTGCATCAACCTGCCCTAGAATATTTACATTCTTCAACCAATGTTGAATTTGTGTATGCGTGGTGCCTTCTTCAGCATTAAAATTACCATCCCCGTAAAGTGAAATCGCCCTTTCAGAATCACCTAATGCAAGATACTGTAATAAAATACCTTTCCAGCGATCATAATTTTCACGACTATGTGAAGCCTCTTCTGGTCTAAAACGATCACTCGCCTCATAGTCTGTAATATTTTCTAATACATAATCAGGGTCTTGACCAAGATAAAGAGAAGAGCCTGTTATCGGCAGATAATTAATGCCATGAATAAATTCAGGTTGTGCGCCAAACCATGTTGCATATTCGACACCTGTATTCCAAACCATACCAACAGTAGCATGACCATATTCTTCAGGAAAAACGGCACCATCAATATCAAACCAATATTGATTAATGGCTTGGTTTTCAGTAGCAAAAAGATAGATACCTAAATCGCGCAATGACTCATCACCCGTAGCTTCACCCCAGGCGATAAGACCTGCAGCAAAGTTCATTGATTCTGATGAGGATTCTTGGTTATTACCTTTATGGAAGGTCGAATGCCCAGAAGCATATGAATAACCCGCATAAGGATCAAATGTCCTTAAAAATGGGAAGTTCTGACTATTTCGATCTGTGTTTGCCACATCCGCAATTAACATTTTAACCATTCCACCATACAAAGCATCTGATGCCCAAGCTGGATCATATTTTGCAACTGTTGCGGCAGCTTTCAAAAAATACCCGTAATGGAAATGGTGATCATTTAACTGCTCTTCTGAATGATACGCACCTGGATAACCTGTTAAAACACCCCAATCTTTATTCAAGAAAAAGTAGCGTGGATCTGACATACCAGAATCAGTCATAAAGCTTGATAAGTCTTTGCGTAATATCTCAACCAAATATCTAACTTGGTCTGCTTCACCTAATTGCTCAGCGATTTCAATTAAATGGGCAACCTTGCCATATTGCTTACCACGTCCATATGTATCAGGTGAAATAAATTTATCGTTGTGGGATTTAATCTCACTTACATCTTCTTCCAACTGTGCTCTTGCTAAGGCTTTATCACCATGTAGTAATGGCAATGCGGGCAAAATACCATAATAAGGTGTCTCAGTCGTAAATGTATTACCAACATGATACCTCATCTCCCCACGGGCTGTTGGATATGTGAAGTCCGTATTGACATCATCACTATGCAGCCATTGATGACGGTATAAACCTAAAATTGCTGTATTTTCATAATCAGAATCACCACCTTCTTTTAACTCTGTGGTTGCAGTGAATGTCGTAATTACCTTTGCATTTTCTTTGTCGTATTCATGAGATACCTTGGTATCAACAACAAAAGCAAAGGCATGTTTTTTATATTCTAAAAGCGTTGCGATTTGGTTGTCAGGCAGTGAAGCGACTGAAAAATAGTCTTTACCTGCAAGGCTTGATGAAAGCCCATTTATAATATCACCCTCTTGAGACTGTTTAATATCCCAAAAGCTACCTTCTGGTGCAAAAAATGCGTAATGTTTTCCAGCGATGGTTACGGCGATGATATTGCCAACATTATACCAAACCTCAGCAGAATCTGATGCACCAGTACCTGTCTCCCAGCTACCATCATGAAAACGAATAGTCGCATCTTGGAAGCCCTCTTTCGTAAAATAGATAAAAGGTAAGCCATGACCAAAAGTAGAGCGCAGTTTACTACCGCCATTTTCCCACAATGCAGTTACTATCCAATCAGAATAATCATCAGCAACTGTTTTTGCGGCATTTAAACCACTTAGCCCCACTGTAAAGTCAGGGAAAAATTCATAATGGTATTCCGCTTTAGGCTGATAAACCACACCTTGCCAAGTATGGTCTCTAACTGTTGATTGACTCGGAGCAGAAACAATTAAACCATCGGTTGCCGTTACCATCGAAAATGGATGAGGATGCATACCAGAAGATTGATGTGTGTTGTTGTTCTCACCATAATAATTCCAAATAAGTGATGACCACCAATCATTAGTTGGATATGGTGATTTGAGGTTTTCTGATACATTGATAAACCCTTTCACACCCTTCACAGGCTCACCTGCCCAGTAACGACCCTCTATAGAATCTGTATAACTACCAGCGCCTAACGAAACCGTTTTCGTAAAACCAGGTGTTAGCCCATCTGCTGTTATTGCAACAAAAGCAACTGCACAAGCTTGAATGACTGGCTTAACTTTAACTAACATGATCGCACTCCTATTGTTTTTAAAATATAAATTATTACATTTATTATGTTCATATTATAAACATAGCAATAGGTTGCCAAATTAAACAAATAATAACCAGTATAGTTTTGTCACAATATGTCACAGTCAAAATTAAAAGTGGTTGGTATTAATGATATCTTATTGATATATAGCGTTTTAAATATATAAATATATTATTTATGGTTAAATGATTACATTAGTACTCTTAAAATTACTTTTAAATTAAGCAAGGGAGGATCTGAGACATATCTAATGTATATGGAAAATGATTCTATTCTTTGACTATGTTTCAGCTTTAAATCGATAACACATAAAGAAATATTAAATTGGAATAATATCTGAGGATATTACATGCATGTTACAAAGTTTAGAATATTAATACTGGCCAGGAAGTCAGAGAACTATAAGCTTGAATCATCTGCTCAGATCGTGTTTTCCAATCATAGTTTTCAACAGCAATTGGTCTTAGTTTATCTGCAATTGGTTTATTCGCTAAAATCTTAATTACTTTATTTACATTATTAATGATACTTTGAACTCGTTTATCGTCTTCAATATTTATCTTCATTAAATTGACGGTTTTCTTATCAAGATATTTCTCTAAGTCATCAATGCCATCTACAAAACCACTGAAGTAACTCACCATTGGGAAGACGCCGTTAGACAAGGCCTCCATCAAAACTAAGCCATATGCTTCTGACCCAATTGATGGGAATAAGGCAATGTCAGCACAAGGAAACAAATATTGTAAATAATCGTGATTTAAGCGACCGAGAAAATGCACGTGATTATCAAGACCTTTTCCGTATTTAAACAGCTTCTCCAGATTATCGTTTTGGTTGATAAATGCTTTTACATCATTCCAACCACCTGAGTAATCATTACGATCTAAATCTATACCTTTATCGCACAACTCCAAAAAGACTTTTTTATTACCTGAACTGATCGCATAGACAAGCGCTTCCAATACTTCTCGATAAGCACCACCACCAATAATCACCATATGGGTATCTGGGTGATGATGTATAATTTCAGGTAAGGCAGGAATCACACTTTGCAAACCTTTTCCTGAAGTCAGCGCACCGACAAATAATAAGACATTACCTGTCTCCCAGGGAATAGAATTGACTTTTTCAATTAATTCTTGGTCAGGTGCATAGTCATTATAATCATTCCAAAATTTGCCCATTGCGTGAACGTCGCCTTGGTCTATTTCTTTTTTCAATGCTTGTGATAACGCTTTAGACTTACCTAATGGCCCATCATATTTCTTTAGATTATCAAGGCTTTTGTTCCTTTCATCCTTACGAACTGATGTGAACAATGTAGTATCAACTCCAATCCCTACAATCCTAGACTTGGCTAATATCATCTCTTTTAACTCAGGATACAGCCCAGGCAAGCGATTACACACCTCTTTGTTACCACTGATAATGCCGTCACATTTTTGAATTGCTTCAAGCGCGAGTTTCTCATACCGTTTGTCCCCTCTCACTGTATATTCGATGGCGCTACCGTGAAGGAAAATGGTAAAAGGTGTTTTTGTTTGTATGCAAGCATCCATCGCAGCAACAGGTTGGTAAACAAGGTGATTACAGTGCAATACGTTCAAAGGATATTTTTCAAGGATTCTGAGCACAGCACCATGATTTACTTGATGATACTCTTTTAACTCATCATCATTTAAATTCTTAAATGACTTAACATTCCCTTCTCGCTTTTTATCAGTTACATAAACAGGTCGAATACTTGCTTGCGGCAATTGATGTAAGATACATTCAATACCTGTATCTCTTTCAAATAATAATGTCTGCTTGCCATTTAAATCCCAATGATATGCTTTTGATATAAAATCAATACTTTCCGGATTTTCTTCACGACATAGCACATGCAGAGTATGGCCCAACTTAGCCAACTCTCTTGCCAAGTAACGAGTGTATTCGTTACTACCAGAACCAATTAACTCATAACCGTGGTAGATACCTATATTCATAATATTTGCCTATTAATTATTTTTTAAACCTCTAATGAATGTACTCACCAATAGCGCCTTATATTCATTAACCTCATCACTTTGCAGACTAAAGCCACCTAAACCAAAAAATGGTGCAAGAATACCTCCAAACATCATCGCGATTAAATAGTCTGGTGTATAGTCTTGACGTATTTCACCCGCTTTTTGAAATAGCTCAAGTTTTGCTTTTAGAACATTCCATAATTTTACAGTTGTTGAACTAATTAAAGCATCTCGGCTTTCATTTTTTAATTCTAATCTTTGCCAATTAAATATTTTTTCACCTTCTGGATTATTCGCACAAAACTCTAACCGATACTGTATAAATGTATCT
>JAOMSY010000076.1 GCA_028355575.1 Francisellaceae bacterium
TAGAAATTTGATTTGTTAAAACTAATGGTATTAGTTAGTGATTAGATCATTAAACGCATTGTTTTGTTCACTTCAACCCATAAAGGTGTTTTGTTAGAACTATGTTGATAGTTTTGATTAGCAAGTGAATTTTTCATTAATGAGGATGTGCCAATTGCACTTGCTAAAATAAAACCTATCAGAAGGATAATAAGTGAGAAATTTAATATTCTTTTCATATCAATTTTTCCTTTTTTAAAAATACATAATATTTATTGAATGTGTATAAATCTATCTATCTCTATATTGAGGTTATAGATGATTGAAATACGATCTTTCATAAGCAATTGCTATCGTTTTGTTATATCTTAAGTAACTGATTGTGTACTTTTTAAGTGTTCGTTTTAGTCTTTTCATATTAGTCTCCAGTCATTAGTTTGTTATTTAATAAGATTAATTGGCTATTGAATTATCATTTTTGTAGATGTTTCATATTGCATTAATAAAGATGATTTTTTATCAGTTTGCTTCTCGAAATTATTTTCTTTTTCAATTGACATAAATGCTATCGCAGTTGATGAGAATATTACGATTGTTGTAATGGTCAGTGCTTTATATAGTTTTATCATATTGTGCCCCTGCTAGTTTCAATGAATATTTGCTTGTTGTTATGATTACATATTGAGCTATATGGATAAATTGTAATAAATGCAGGCAAAAAATTTCTAATATTACCAGTGTTGTTTTTAAGAAGTGGTTATATTTAAAATACCTTTAATAGATTTGAGATAAGGCTCTGAAATGGTTAGTGATTCTTAAGAAAGCTTTGGCTCTATTTTAATATATCCTATAGAAATGCCATATAATCAATATAATATTGTCATCTATGTCATTATCAATAATTAAAGCCTTAGATGTCAGTTTTCTAGATTTTTGATCTTCTAATTTTTCTTTTACGCATTATATTAATCTTACGAATTGTTTTAACTTTTGACTTAATAAAAGGCTTGCGAAAAATATCTGAAGACAGCTTTATGCCAAATGTTAGTGCAAGAATCCTTATCGTAAAACCAATACTAATTGCGATAAGTTGATCTATCAAAGGGTAGAAGTCAAAATAATCTATGAGGGTCATATAAATAAGACCAGTTAAAAATGAAGGCAATAGATACAGCTCGCTTCTTAAAACTAAAGGGACTCTATCACATATTATATCTCGCAATAGACCACCAACTATACCCGTAATGGTTCCCATAACCGCACAAATTGCGATATTATAATGACCAAGATCATGTGCAATATAACTACCAGTAATTGCAAAAATAACCATGCCTAAAGCGTCAAAAAGTTCAATTGAATACTTCATCGACTTTAATTTAAATATGGGGATAAAAATAATGGTAAATATGGTTACGCAGGTCGTAATAAGTAACCATTGACCATCAACAATCCAATAAATTGGATACCTATCTAGTAATATATCCCGTATAGTTCCACCACCAAAAGCTGTGATAGAGCCTATTAATATACATCCCATTAAATTAATGCGTTTAGTATAGGCAGCAATTACACCTGAAATGCATATTGCAACAACGGCGATGTAAGTTATGATTTCGATATATGACATATTAATTATAGCTTCTCTAATATCTGACTAAATTAATTGTTAACTGGGTACTTTGCAAGAAAACTTATATAGCTCGAAATTACCTTGGATAAAACTGTTTCAGGTTCTAACATAATTACATGTCCAGCATTGGGAACCTTAAATACCTCCACAGAGGGAGATTGTATTAGGTTTTGTTTTAATTTATCAGCAGAGGATGCATTTCCAAAGATATGGTCGTCCATTCCCCAATATATTTGGACAGGGTGTTTTATATTTAAAGGTTGATTTAGAGCATACATGTAGGGCTTGGAGTTTAAGATCGATAATATATTTGAATATAATTTATAGTTTTTGGCATAACCTTGTATGGACTGTTTAATTTGGTCATTAGTGAGTTGATTTAATATGGCTTGGTAGTCATGGACTAGCAGCTTTATCTCACTTTTAAAATTATCGACGGTTGTTGGTAAAAAGATATTTACATTTTCACTAAACCACTTGCCGACATCTGTTGTCATTGGAGTGATTCCAGAAGGTGAGCCAATATACACTAGCGTTGAAACGGAATTAGGATATTTGACTGCATATAAGCTCGCAATTAAGCCACCCATAGAGTTCGCAGCAAAATTAATGTGTTTGGATTTATTAATTTTTTCTATAAAAGCATGCAGTAAGGTAACTTGATTTAACTCAGATTTCACTGAAAGATCACTGGGTTGATAAGCTGATATAGGAAAACCCGTACTGGCTCCGAATCCTGGCAAATCAGGGGCAATAATAGTAATACTCTGAAAATATTGATTAGCAGATATAATATTTATAAAGTTGATCCATTGTTCTTTTTGCGCCATCACGCCATGCAATAGTACAACAGTTTGTGCGCCACTTCCTGATTCTAGGTAAGATATTGATTGAGCTGTTTTCATATCTCCAATTTTGATAGAAACAGATTTTTGCTTAATGTCATTTACCGCATAACAAGGTGTAATGATTATAATGAAAGCCATGGCAATGGCTCTGACATAAGAAGAAATATAAATTTTCATATTTAGTTGGACTTATTCATATGTATTTTTTCATGATAGTTGAACATGAATAAGTATCCTAGTTTTAGGTATGGCTTATTTGATATACCTCCGGTTTGAATAGTTTATATAGCTGTTTATTATTTATAAATCTAAAACACCTGCAAAAAATGCAGAAATTCCGTACCTTCCCGAAAAGAACTCTCTTAAAAAACAACGCCTCTCGATAAATGATACGTTTACGTTATTCAGGTGGTCACAATTAATTAACCTGAAATTTTTACAATTGAATAATATAATTGATTATGAAAAATAGTCATTGGGTAATTTACAAACAAAACAATAAAGGGACGAAAATGAAAAATTTTAAAAAAAGTATGATGTGTGCAATACCTCTGGCTATATTATCTATTCATAGCTATTCAGTAACTGTTTATGACGGTACTAAAAAACAACCTCAATATTCTACATTAGAAAATCAAACCCAGGATATAAATGCGAGACTTTATCACATAATTGATTATGACAATACTAAATATTTAGAGACAACACCTACAGAAAGGTCAGCAAATGATTCACAGTTCTGGCCTTCTAATTTAAACTATGCAACTACTGGAAAAATGCTCTGGGAACCAGGTATAAATGAATACGCACGTACATATGCCATATGTATAAATAAAACAACTGATATTAAAAATGAAAAATGTTTAATTCTTAAAGGTGATAAACATGACTACGACTTTGGTAATAAGGCGGAATATATGTTAAATATGATTCCAGCTCCACATGGATTTAGCGATGGCTTTGAAAAGAAAGATGATACCAAGCAACTAAATTCTTATGTTAACTCAGATTTAAATGTAGAGATCGATCTTACGCCACAAGGTAGAAATAATCCAGACCCAACCCAGGAGAGTTTACCAGGGGCTTATTTTACGATTAAAAACATATAATTATCTGTTGTATACCCGATTTGAACCATGCCCTAAATTATCTTAGCCATGCTTGAATCGTTTTCCAATGGACTTTAAGAATTGCTGCGATAGACTCAAGAGTCTTTCCTTCATGAATATTAGCAATGGCTAGGCGGATTAATTCCTTGTCTGATTATCATGGCGCAATGCATAGCATCACCTCAGATAACGGAACTGAATTTACTAACAATAGATCAATATCAAAAACTTTAAATATTGATTATTATTTTGCGCATCCATACGCATCGTATGAAAGAGGTAGTATTGAAAATTTAAATGGCTTGGTTCGTCAATATATTCCCAAGGGGACTGATTTTTCTGATGTGGAAGCTGATTTTGTAAAAAGCATTGAATGTAGATTAAATAATAGGCCAAGAAAAGTATTAGGGTTCATGACGCCAATGGAATATAATGAAGTGAATTTCGCGAGCTCAGTGTCGCGATTGTAGGTTTAATCCGCCCCTGCTTTCTGGTTTTCATTTAAATTTTCTATATTTAATACTGAATGATTCATGATTAACCCTTTTCAATTTTCTAAACAGAATACATAAATAAATATACTGTTTATTAATTATATTACAGCCAAACTCGATTGTAATTTTTACAAGTGAATATATTTGTATATCGTTTATTATGGTCATAATGGTTTAAATATAAGCAACAAGTTAATTTATTTACTTCGAAGTAGCCCAAGAGAAATTTCATGAGAATGTTTATGAATAATTTCAATCAAAGCCAGTGTTGTTGTGAATATATTTAGCATAAAAAAACAATTAAGGAAATTCAGATGAAGCAAAAATTTTTAAATTATTTAGCATTAATCTTTATTGGAGGGCTTTGTGTGCTCAGTACGCAAAATGCCAGTTTTGCTGATAATACTATAAATAAATCTTTGGGCTTTAATTTTCACTTACAGGATAGTGCTCAAACACCACAGACTAATCCAGTTAATTTTAATACAAATGGGAGTAGTGCGCCAAATCATATATTTCAGTTAGGTGCGCCTAAAAGTAACGGCTAAAAATTACCTTTCTCAGTCATTCTTATAATTTCCAAATTAAATAATAAAGCCTATCTTGCTCAAGATTATCCTATATAAAAATCAGCTGCTTTTTTTACAATTGAATGATAAATGATCAGATGTATCATTGTTGATAAGAGAACACAGGAGTTAGCATATGAATAAGGTATTTCAGATAATATTACCAATTATTATATTAATAATGTTATTAGTCGGTTTTCATCTAGTAATTAAATCGTATATTAACGCTAAAGTAATGCAGACAGCCTATTCGACAGACGCTTCTAGTTACTTTAAAAGCAAGGTTGGGTAAGGTATGATACTGAAAAGAATGCGTCAAATTTTCACGATATGTAGTTTGCTACTAATCTTTATTATGTGCTACTCATACGGGACTATTAAGAAAGATGAGTTTGTCTATATTGATGAATTTGTTCAATTCCAAAAACAGTTAAAATTATTCACGTTAGATGCAAATAGTAAGATGCTTCAAATGGACAAATCACAACAAATTATAATTAAGCCACTTGCAAACGATTGGAATAAAGGAATATTAGAAGTGAAGCGCTTAAATGGCCATGATTATGTATTTAAAAAAGCTGTTTTTAAATTTAATAAAAGCACCGTTATCTCAAATATTAAAGAAATTAATCCTAAAGATTTTACTAAGGGAAAGCATAATAAGATTAAATTCAAATTCATTTATACGGGTAAAAAGCATGTTTTTTCGAATCAGATATATTTAACAGAAGGGAAGGTCGAATCAAAATTGATATAGTATGAAGAAAGAATTTTAAACAGATAGATTTTATTGGATAGGTTCTATCGGCTTTAATTTCCAAATATCATCATTATATTCACGCATTGTTCTGTCGGTAGAAAAACGACCACTTCTGGCACTATTAATAATGCTCATTTTTGTCCAACGTTCTTGATTTTGATAGGCAACTGCAACCTGATGTTGAGCTTGGATATAGCTTTCAAAATCTGCAAGTGTCATCCAAGGGTCATGCGGACTTTTGAGAGAATTAATAATATCATTAAAAATGTCTGGTTCTTTTTTATTAAAATATCCAGTTTCTAATTTTTCCATTACTTGGGTTAGATCAGGGCTATTTTGAATAATAGCCACAGGGTTATAATGGTTTCTTAACTCGTAAACTTCAGGTGTTTTTAGACCAAATAAAAAGAAGTTTTCTTCACTAACTGACTCAAGGATTTCAACATTTGCACCATCAAGTGTACC
>JAOMSY010000077.1 GCA_028355575.1 Francisellaceae bacterium
GTTATATTGTATACAATTTACTTATTGGTTGTTTTTGAACTTGGGATAAATTAATTTGAGCAATAACATTAAGTAATGCTGCCCAAAAGATTAGTTTTTCTTCAGTCTTATTATTAAATTTTGAACAGACTATGAATATTTTGATATTCTAAATTTATTAAAGATACTTTATTGTTTCCTATTAAAGAAACTAATTAAACCTTAAGATATAAAATGATGATTGCGGGTATTATTTGCAATAATGATGGTAGATTAATAACCACATATGATATCAGTACATTTTATGATTCTATATGCACTCCGAATAAATTAAAAATATCTCAAACAGTGTTTGAATATGCTATTCGTGATGGATATCTAGAAGAAAACCAACTCAAATCTCACACCATAATCATTTCAAGCTTGTAGCTGATATATAACAAATAATTTATTTCAAAAACTGTAGCTCAATTTCTGTTGTCATCGTTGGGCAGCTTGATGGGTCTTGAACATATTTAGAAAACTTACATTGATCTATCTTTACCCAGCTTGGCACCTTATCTAAACTACCAAAGATTGATTTAGCCTGATCAAGAACATACTGCTGAGTAGACTTGCAAATATATACTGCGCAGCTATAAGCTCCCTTACCCTTAGTTTTTTTAAGTGCTAATTTTGTTGCTGTATTATAATAGGCCCCCAAGTTTTGATAAAAACTATTCTCCTGCTGAGTAATTGCAATATCATTTGAAACCATCAAACTATCTGTTGAGTCTTTTGGAAGAAGTGTGATAGTAAAAGAAAAACCACCCTCTGATGATAAGACATGAGGCAGATACTCTTCCAATGATACTGTCTCATTTTGGTTTGCTAAATATAAATATTCAGCACCAACACCCATACCACCTCCACCACGAATATTTATCTTATATTGGTTCTGGTTAATTATACTAGCCAGTTCCTCAAGATTAGCCTGGAAGCCTTTCACAACTTTTTTATTGTATTCCTCATACACAGTATTTGGATTTAAGTAATAACTATATTCTACCTGTCTTTCATCAGAGCTTGTGCCTGCACCTAGGCCTAGCCCATTTTGTAGATTAAATTGATTACTGCTATTTGAAAATTGCAGTCCTCCACCGCCCCCAGACCCAATAGATACTTGAACAGTATCATTCACTTTACCCTCTTTAAAATTAAATTCTGGAGATACAAATCCACCTCCACCGCCAAAACCTCCTGTAAAAACAACGTCCTGGATACTCGGCTTTTTACTTTTATATAAATAGACTTGAAAACCTGCACCACTTCCACCACCAGCACTCATACCCCAATACGCTGAATACTTATCATTTTTATATTTATCTAAATAGCTTTGGCTAAAAATCATATTTTCTTGGTTTGGAATATACATGCTATTAACTTTTCCACCAATCTTAATGTAGTGTGATTTAGCATCAGCACTTAAGTTACCTACGGCAGGAGCAAACACATTGTCTTGACCAAATTTTTCTGGCTTTGAAATAATAAGCCCAAAATAATCCATTGGTTGTTTCGAATACCAAGAATTTTGAGTTTGTTCAACAGTTCCAATATATTCTATAAACTGGCATAACGGATTACCCAAACCACCTTTATCTCCCAGCTGATTTGCGTTAGGAAAATTGCCAGGGTAAATATTTACCCCATGAGCATTTTTATCTACTTGGGTGATATTGGTATCACTACAGCTTAATTGGGTCTGATTATAGTCGTTAGGTGCATATTGATGCTTTGGTGATTTGTGCTCGTAGTAAATGAAATTGCCTTTAATATGAGCACCAGGACTTATTTCACCCAAAAATGTTTTAAGTTTATTGTAATAGCTATAAGCTGATTCGCAAAAAATATCCTTCTGAAATACTGCAGCATTATCTGAGATATTAGCGCAACTTGAAATGGCTCGAATAGATTCAGTTTCATATAGTATTTCTGCGTAAACATTAATGCTAGACAGTATCAAGCCACCGAGAATTAACTTATTTTTGAGCATTCATATCCTTAATCAAAGCATTAATTTAAGTATATAGTGATTCTAGATTAATTGATTTTAGGGGCAGGAATTTTCGATAGAATAGATAATTTAGCAACAATATTTTTATAAAAAAATACACCCATAGATATAGAATCTAATGAAAATAGGTCTATAAGCACCTATCATCCAAATAACAAAACAACATAAAAGATATATGAAAACAATAACAACTATACTTTTAACGCTCATCCTAATCAATTCAAATGCTTACGCAAAAGAAGCAAAAATTGAGAAGAATAATAACTTTTTATGCTCACCTGAAGGTTTAATGAGTGTAATACCCGAGTTAATTAATAAAGAAGGGAAGTTTCAGATTCCTGATCCAACTAAAAATCTAAATGACTTTTATAAGGTGCATAACAAGCTTTCAAATTTAATTCTAGCCGAACTTACCAAAGCTTATATTCAAATGAGTCCTTCTGAAATTGGTGACAGTATATATAACACGCCACTTGTTTTAGATAAAAAATGGAGAAGTTCCGAAATTGGGATTGCGACAAATGGAAATAAAATATACTTTCCTGATGGTGGAGATTTTGCATCTTTTGGTGGTACATCATTTATGAACAGTATTGAGGTAATTCCAAATACAAATAAGTCATTATATGCAATAACTTCACCTGAAGGTGACAAGCCAGCAATTGTTTCACTTCAACCTACCGTTTTACCTTGTGTTAATAACCTTGATCTAGCAGCCGCAAACACTGCTGGAATATGGTCATCACCTAGTTATGCTTTAGGTGATACAACTGGTCATGCTTATTTGGTGGTTAATAAGTGCATTGATTTGTCAAAACCAAAACTAATTGACGGGAAAACAGTCAGCACGCCAGATGCAGAGATATTCATAGCCATTCAGTGGGCTGATACAGAGGAAATGGCGCATATGAGAACAAAAACAAAAGGTCATAGGCATTAATTTATACATTATTAATGGAATAGCTGATACATGGCTTCTGCATGTTTTAGCGTACTATCTGTTAAATTGACACCGCCTGTTATACGCGCAATTTCTTCAATTCTTTCTTTTGATGTAAGGACCTTAACGGTTGACACAGTGTTGTTCTTTTTATTAATCGATTTAGTTATGTGAAGGTGTTGGTTTGCTTGAACAGCAACTTGAGCCTGATGTGTAATACAAATCACTTGAGCATTATCACTTAGTTGATTCAATAAGCCACCAACTACTTCTGCAGTACCTCCGCTGATACCAACATCAACTTCATCGAATACTAGCACAGGCGGCGCAATTTTTTCTGAGGCAATCGTTTGTATTGCTAGCCCAATTCTACTAAGCTCACCACCCGAAGCAACATCACTCAGTTTTGAAAAAGGTTGACCAGGATTAAAACAAATTTCAAATTCGCATTGATCAAATCCATTCATAGATATTCTATTATCATCAGTGATAAGATTAATTTTAAATTTACCTTGAGGAATATTTAACTGCTTTATTTTTTCTTCAATTGCTAAGGCAAAATCTTTGCTATGCTTAAATCGTGATTTAGTTAATTTATTTGAATATGATTTATACTCACTTATAGCTTCATTTAATGCTTTTTCAGAAGCTAATTTCTCATCACTAAGTTGTGTAATTGTATTTAATTTAGTCTCGATATCACAATAATATTCATATAAATTTTTAGGCTGAACCTGATGTTTTCTTGCCACATCAAAATATAATGAAATTCTTTGATCTAACTCATTTAAGCGCTCTGGATCTTGATTCATACTTTCTTGTGATAAAGTAATTTCTTGATAAGCTTCTTTGGCATAAACCTTTGCTTGTTCAATTAGATCGAAGGCATTGGATGCATGGTTATCTGATTTAAGCTCAGAAACCATGTTCGATAATTTATCTAGCAACCCGATAACATTGGTATCACCTTCATATAAAATATCGATAGCTGATACACACGTTTGAATATGCTCATCTGAATTTGACAAGCGCTTATGCTCTGCCTCTAGTTCTTCTAACTCGCCTTCTTTCAGCGACAACTCTGATAGCTCATCATATTGATATTGAAGTAATGTCTGTTCATTAATAATTTGTTCTTCTTTTTCACATAATTTTTGGAAAGTATTTTCCGCTGCCTGATATTTTAAAAAAGTATTCTTCACTGCCGAAAGAATATCCTGATGATTTGCAAACTGATCTAAGCGCTCTAATTGATTGTTAGATTTTAATAAATGATGATGTGCATGTTGCCCATAAAAACTAATAATGATGTTAGATAACTCTTTTATTTGAGATACAGTTACCAATGAACCATTGATAAAAGATTTTGATTTACCTTCTTTTGATATTCGACGAATAATCAGCTCATTTTGTTCGATCTCAATCCCATATTCTTCGAGCCAAATAAGGGCTTTTGGTGTATTACTAATATCGAAAATTGCATTTACTTCTGTACCATTCTCATGTGACTTCTTCTTTTCAAGTCTTGCACCGAGCACGAAGTTTAGAGCATCAATCAAAATTGACTTTCCAGACCCAGTTTCACCTGTTATTGCAGACATACCATTACTAAAATTAATTTCAGAATATTCGATAATGGCAAAGTTTTTGATTGAGAGAAAAGTTAGCATAATTTAACAATGTTATTTTGATATTAACATTTTAATTGATGCATTAAGGTATTACATTATTTTTTTAAAAATACCAAGCAAACCTTAGGCCAGCAATATCATTAAATGCATCTTGAATTTGTGTACTAATTCCTCTTGATGCAAATAAGGTGATGCTATGACTGTCATCAAATATATAAGTTAATTCACCACCAAATATGGCGCCGATATTTCCTCCATATCGATTATATGACATACCAACAAATAACATTGGTTGTAAACGTTGATGATAAAAAAGATCTTGCCAAGATAACTGGAGCGTCTGGATTTCGTAAGTAAACAAAGGAATTGGATTGTATACATTTCCAGTTGTTCCCGTGGCTGAATCAACATTTAGCATATATTGTGCGTTATATGAATAAGTAATAAAATACTGGCCATATGTATTCAAGAACCTCAAAGCATCAATACCACCATTTAGAAAGTAACTAAAACTGGTAAAAGCATTAACTGATGATGCTGCATTTTCAAAATTCTGGATTGAATATTGTGCCACACCAACATTATAAAGCCATAATAAATTGTTTGTAATGTTATAACCACCATCTACAAACGCTTGATCAGCAGTACCACCATAGACGAGAGTAACTGGAATGACGCCATAGCCAAAGTCTAACTGGTCTAACGCAACTGGTTTATTAACATCAAGATTTAAGGCAATGTTTCCTTTAGGAATCCAGAAAGAATACCGAGCACCACCGCCAAACAGGCTTTGGTAACCAGCATATAAACTCACTTGCGCAATGTCTTCATCATTGAAAAAATGTTGGAAATATAATTCGCCATTAAATCGACTTACAAATTGAGATTCCGCTTGACCCGTATTAGGGTTTTGTAAGTTAGAATCACTATATAAAATATTTTGAAGCACCACACCAATGTAATTATTATCTGTTACAGCATAGGTTAAGTCAGCTGTTGTATTTATTTCAGTTACACCAGGGCCTGGTGATATATAAGCAGGAACAATATCTAAACTATATCTATCATTCTTTTCATCACTATCCTTATAAATTAGAAAGGGATAATTAAGCTCACTTGCATTATCAGGGACAATAAGTTCCTCCATAACAAACCACTCTCGCCTTTGATATAAAGCCGCCCATAAAACATCATCTTGATGATAATTAGGGAATTT
>JAOMSY010000078.1 GCA_028355575.1 Francisellaceae bacterium
TTGGGATTGTGCATGATGATGTGTTCCCATAGTGTGCAATATTGCTATATAGTGAATCTTTCTTAAGTTTTAATCGTTTTTCTATTGCATGTGAAATGCGTTGGTTGGCCTGATGAGGGATTACAAGATCAAGCTCTTCAAGTGTTAAGCTAGATCTTTGACAGCATTTATAAAGAATCATGGCCATATGTTTAACAGCATAAGTAAATAATTGTTTGCCCTTAAGTGTAATAGAGTGATCTGCAGTTTTAACTGTAGGAATATTGAGAATGGCGCCATCTTCAGCTGTAGATAGTAAAGACACGCGATTAATTTTTGCTTTAGCCTGGGATAGATGATTTTCACCCATCATGATGGTTGTCGTAGCCGCATCTGCAAATAAGAATGCGGTATCAAAGTCTTTAGGATTGATGCGCTTTGATAAGGCCTCAGCCGTAATGACCATGACTCGAGCATTAGGTCTTGTTTTAAGATAATTATTAGCTTGTTGTACTGCATATAGGTATCCACTACAAGCCGCATTAATATCAAGTGCTTGAACAGAATGTTCACCATAAGTTTTGTATAACTCATGTAGGACTAGGCAGGCCATAGAGGGAGATACATACTTCTCAGGGGTGCAAGTTGCGCATATTATTGAATCAATATCTTGCAATCTTAAGTTATTTTTCTTGAGTGCTTCTAGGGCTGTATCAGTTGCAATTGAAACTAAAGTCTCACCTTCTGCAAGCCAATTTCTACTTTTTATTCCAGTTAAATTAATGATATCTTCATCAGTCTTATCTGGGAAATTTACAAGTAATTCTTTGTTTTCTACTACTCGTGATCCAGTTTTAAATACAGGGACACTAATACCAACAGAATGAATAATTCTTTTGAAGTACATGTCATCAGTTGTAGTACTGCTTTTGCTGGATACTCTTGTTAGGATTGCTTTCTTCTTAGTTCTAGCAAGTCCAGATGCTAAAGAAGTATTTTCAGGGAGTTTAATCTGTAATAGTTGCTCCCCAACTACTGCTTGTTCATCTTCTTTAACATAAATTTCTGTAATTGTACCAGTAACCGGCGCAAGAATTTCACCAGCTGATTTACTGGCCTCTGTCTCTACTAAGATATCTCCAGCTTCGACTTCATCGCCAATATTAACTTTAAGGTCAATAATTTTGACAGACTCGTCAGATGGGCTTGAGCCAATTACTTCAACATCAAATAAAGAGTCATCTGCAACCTGTTTTAATCGCCACTCAACACCAATGCCGAGTAGCTCGCAAGCAGCAGTAAGTGCTTTCTCATAGGAAGGGAGGACTGCAATTTGATTTGGGAAGTTGCATGGTGTGTAAGTATCTGGTCTTGTGATACGTTTTGCTTGAATGGGTCTGTTACAATGTTCAACAACAGTCGCAATAATATCTCCACCAACGCCACAAGTTGCATTGTCTTCATGGAGAACAACTAATTTTCCTGTTTTTTGAACAGAGGCAATAATTGTTGCCACGTCATATGGTTTAATTGTTCTTAGATCAATTATTTCAGCATCGGCATTGACTGTCTCTAGTGATTCAGACACTTCTTGGCATATCGATACCGTATTCCCCCAGCCGACTAAAGTGATGTCGCTACCTGGTTTAATAATTCTAGCTTTACCAACTGGAATGAGGTGTTTGTTTACATCAGGAGAGGTCGTGTCTGCAATACTACCATTGTTGAGTAATTTTTTTGGGTATAAGAATACAGAGGGTCTTTTTGATGCAAAAGCTGCATTTAACAGTCCTGCGGCATCACCTGCATTAGCCGGCATATAGACATCTATGCCGGGAATATGCGCATAGGTTGCTTCATTTGTTTGTGAATGGAATGGGCCTAGACCAGGACGGTAACCTCCACAAGCGGCAAATACGATAACAGGACATTCCCAGCTACCATTCGAGCGCCAAAACATTGTGCCTAATTCGGTCATAATTTGGTTGTAAGCTGGTGGCATGAAATCAGCAAATTGAATAAATGCAACAGGCTGTTTGCCTGCAAGTGCCATTCCTGCTGAGATACCTAAGATAGTAGACTCGGATAATGGAGCGTTTTCAACTCGGCCAGGAAAGTCAGTAGATAAACCTTTGGTAACGCCAAAGACATCTCCTTTGTTGTCTTCAATATCTTCCCCAAGTAAACAAACATTTTCATTGGTACTTAGTTGGTGTCTAAATACATTCCGCATCGCTTCAAGCATGCTTAGTCTTTTTTCGCTTGTTTGGTTACCCCGGTATTCTGCAGATGTGGCCTCTAATTCAGGAGGAAGAGGTCGTTCAGCAACAAATGTTGGCTCAGGCTCAGAGCCATTACGAGCTGTATTGACAGCTTGTTTTACAGTCGCTTTGACTTGAATTTCAATGGCATCTAATTCATCTTCACTGACTCCTAGTCCTAGCAAATATTTTTTGCTTATTTTAACTGGGTCATTTTCATCAATGGCTTTTTGAACCTCTGCTTCAGTTCTATACAACAGTTGATTATCTGCGTTTGAGTGATTTGACAAACGATCAACATCAAAAATAATAATTTCTGGTGAACGTTTTTCTCTCATTCTTGAGATGATTCTTTCGATTTCGTCGTATGCCTCTAACGGCCTTTTCCCATTAATCCTAGTAATAGGCAAATTATAAAAACTTTTAGGTTTAACCCCGCCTGGAAGTGAGAAAAAAGTATTACCAGCTGTCTTGGTAGAGATTGCCAATCCATTATTTTGAATAAAAAATAAAACGGGTAGATTGCTTCTTGTTGCTTCAGCAATTGCTTCGAGATATTCACCTTGCTGAGTTGTACCATCCCCTGTTGAACAAAGAACAATAGGTCTTTTAGGGTGATTTTTTATGCTTTTAGCAATACCAGCAGCATGTAAGGCATTATTACCAACAGGGCCTACCAGGCTGGTAATATTAAGTGCCGCATCACTCATATGTGATACCATTTGGCGTCCGGCCGAGTGTGACTCAGCTTTACATAATGCGCTATAAAAAAACTGTTCATTTGACATACCGCGAGCAAGCATAAGTGCTTTGTCTCGATAGTGGCAACTTAGCCAATCATGACCATTTAGAAATAAATTTAATATTGCGCTGCCTTCGTGACCTCTGCTAGACGCTAAGAAATTAGCCTCCCCGCTATTGACGAGCTCGGCCTCCGTAATATCAGATTCACGTGATGCAATCATGTATTCGTAGGTTTTAAGTAATGAAGTAAGTTTTTGATCAGCCATATTTTCTCTCTATCTTTGTAAATAGGTTAAGCTATTAGAATTTAAACAAATAGTTATTTATGCATGTTAGCCATTTTTTGCTAATTTTACAAAATATAGAGATTGAATTTAGATTTAAATTGGAGCGGGAAACGAGACTCGAACTCGCGACCCCAACCTTGGCAAGGTTGTGCTCTACCAACTGAGCTATTCCCGCAAATTGGCGCGCCCGGAAGGAGTCGAACCTCCGACCGCCTGGTTCGTAGCCAGGTACTCTATCCAGCTGAGCTACGGGCGCGTAATTACTGAACGAAGAGGATTATAGGGTTGTCGTTTAGGGATGTCAATTAATTTGTGGAATTGAGGCTAAGATTAACTTAATTTGCTAGCCGAAGCAGTTTTGTATGAATTATTTTAACTTCGCCCTTTAGCTCATCGAAGCTCATGTTTGTATTTATAATACGAAAAGAAGCTATTTCTTTTCTTTCAATATTGGTCGCCATACCAACCGCAATCCCTGACGAACCATTCACCAATAAATTTGGCACACGAGTTGGTAAAACATCTGGAATAGTTTCGGTCTCATCATAATTTGGAGAAAAATTAACCGTTTCTTTATCCAAATCAATTAACAGGCTATGCGCCAACTTAGACATGCGCACTTCAGTGTAACGCATCGCAGCGGCTGAATCGCCATCAACTGAACCGAAGTTACCTTGACCATCAACCAACATATAACGCATAGAAAAATCTTGCGCCATTCTCACAATCGTATCATATACAGCTGTATCGCCGTGAGGATGATATTTACCAATTACATCACCAACGACACGGGCAGATTTTTTATATGCCTTATTATAGTCATTGCCCAATTCTTTCATGGCGAAAAGAACACGCCTATGGACTGGTTTCAAACCATCCCTGACATCTGGCAATGCACGACCAACAATCACGCTCATTGCGTAATCAAGGTAGGATTGTTTTAATTCTTGTTCAATTTGAATAGGTAAAATTTCATTCGCAGATTCTGACATATAGATATTATTCAAACCTATGATAAAACTATTCTTCAGCTTAGCATAATTTATGTAATATAGCTTTATAGATCACAGGGATTATTTAGCAAATAAAATACCTGGATACAAAAATTAACTGTTATTCAGCGCTTCTTCTAACCATGCTTCGAATTGTGACTTTATCTTCTCTAAATCATTTTCAGTATCTGCTTCAAAACGTAGCACCAACACTGGCGAAGTATTCGATGGACGAATTAATCCCCAACCCTTTTCTAGTTCAACGCGGATGCCATCAACCGTAATAATTCTCGCATTAGGAAATTGCTCAGAGACAGTTTCATTTAAGTAAGACATTACAGGTGCTTTCTTATTTTCATCAATGTTCACATTGATTTCAGTCGTACTAATACTATCAGGAATGGATTCAAATAACTCATCAGCATTTAAATTTGTTTTTGACAAAATTTCTAGCAATCTTGCACCAGTATATAAGCCATCATCAAAACCATGCCAGCGATCATTAAAAAAGATATGCCCGCTCATTTCACCCGCTAAAGCGGCATTGGTTTCTTTTATTTTTTTCTTAACTAGCGCATGACCTGTTTGACACATTTCAGGCACACCACCAGCCTCTTTTATAAATGGCTCCATATGATTTGTGCATTTGACATCGTATAAAACTTTAGCGCCATGATTATGCTTCAGCATTTCTCTTGCATACAACATCAACTGTCGATCCGCATTAATGATTTTACCCTTTGGTGTGACCACACCCAGTCGATCACCATCACCATCAAATGCTAAACCAATATGCGCACCAATTTTTTTAACACGATTTATTAAATCCTGCATGTTTTCAGGCTTACTTGGATCAGGATGGTGATTCGGAAAATGTCCGTTAATTTCACAGTAAACTTCATCAACACTACAGCCTATTTCACGATACAGATCAGGGGCGCAATCACCTGCAACACCATTGCCAGCATCAACAACAACTTTCAACTTACGCTTAAGCTCAATCCCTTCATCAACACTGTTGATATATTCCCAAGTAACCGCTCTTTCCTTTTGTTTACCAGGCTTAGTACCCGCAACTAAATCGCCAGAAAGGATTCTGTTTTTTAATTTTTGAATACCATCACCATACAAGGTATGGCCATCAATAACTAACTTGATTCCGTTGTACTCTTTAGGATTATGGCTTCCCGTTACCATAACACCAGAACCATTACCCATGACTTTAGCCGCATAATAAAGAACAGGCGTTGGTACCACACCAATATCAATCACCTCACAACCAGTCTTTGCAATACCAGAACGAATAGAGGAGGTAACTTTCGGGCCAGAAAGGCGACCATCTCGACCAATCATCACACTTTTTTGACCGGCAGCAATTATTTCAGACCCAATAGCCAAACCGATGTCGTGAGCCACACCTACAGTTAGTTCGTTTGAGACAATACCGCGAATGTCATACTGGCGG
>JAOMSY010000079.1 GCA_028355575.1 Francisellaceae bacterium
GTATAAGGCGTGTTTATGGTCACGCTTAGCCAATCATATATTGCTTCCGATCACCTCATTTAAAGCAGATGACCAGGATGAGTTATACGAGAAGATCCAAAATATAAATTGGCTTGATTATATGCGTGCTGAATCCAGCTTTAAAATTGATGCCAATGGCTCGCATTCTTCGATTACTAATACCGTTTTTATTATCCATAAAGTGAAAGATGGTATTGTTGATCAAATACGTGCGCAGACACAAAAACGACCTGATATACAAAGCCATCAACCTGATACAGTCATTAATATCTATGTGAATCGTAATGAGTTCTCTGTGAGTTTAAGTCTCTCTGGTGAAAGTCTGCATAAACGCGGCTATCGTTTAGAGGCGGGTATTGCACCGTTAAGAGAAACCTTAGCAGCTGCTATATTAATGCGTTCTGGCTGGCTAAAAGAAGCAAGAGAAAATCCGACTGCTTGTTTAATTGATCCAATGTGTGGTTCAGGTACCTTGCTCATTGAAGGGGCGTTAATGGCTTATGACATTGCACCTGGCCTAGATAGGGAGTATTTTGGATTTTATGGTTGGTGTGGTCATAATGAGAAAATATGGAGTGAGATTGAGGAAGAAGCTGAAGCAATAAAAGAAAAGAGCTTGGCTGATAAAAATTATACGATTATTGGCACAGACTTATCGACTAAGATGGTGGATATCACGCATCAGAATATCCATAGATCTGGTCTCACAGATGTCATACAGGTCAAGCAATGTAATGCGCAAGAAATTTCATATCATAATTTATCAATCCCATCTGATCAAACTGGCATTATTGTATGTAATCCCCCTTATGGAGAGCGCTTAAACTCAGGTCAAGCAGATGAGTTAGCGTTGTTTTTTAAACAATTTGGAAAGAATCTCAAAGACCATTTTAAAGGTTGGGAATTATCAATCATTACCTCTGCACCTATGATGATGAAATCGCTTACGATTCGCAGTTTTAAACGTTATCAGTTATATAACGGCGCATTAGAAGCGACCTTGTTAAAGTTTAAAATTGATGATGAATATTTCATGCGTTTTGAATCGCCTGAAGAAAAATCAGCTCGCTTGTTACAGAAGTTTATTGAACATCAAAGTGAATCAAGCCAGATGTTTGAAAACCGTTTACGTAAAAATTTAAAGCATCTTAAGCGTTGGGCAAAGCGTGAAGAAATTTCTTGCTATCGAATTTATGATGCAGATTTACCAGAATATGCTGTGGCTATTGATCTCTATGAAAATCATGTACACATTCAAGAATATCAAGCAGGTAAGAATATTGATGCACATAAAGCAGAAACAAGACTGCAAGAAGCCTATTATATCACCCATAAAGTTCTAGAAATTCCATTAGAACAAATACACCTTAAAGTTAGAAAAAGACAAAAAGGTGTTCAGCAATATAATAAAATTTCTGATAATCAAAATGATATTATCGTCAAAGAGGGTGCAGCAAAATTTTATGTAAATTTTGAAAGTTATTTAGATACAGGTTTGTTTTTAGATCACCGAATCATGCGTAAAATGGTCGCAGAATCATCAAAAGGTAAATCGTTACTAAATCTGTTTGCGTATACCTGTACAGCGAGTATTTTGGCTGCACTAAATCAGGCAAAACAGGTTACCAGCGTTGATATGTCTAATACTTATTTAGATTGGGGTAAACGTAATTTCAGCTTAAATAAAATTAATCTAGATAAACATCAATTCATACAAGCAGATTGTTTAAAATGGTTAGAGAGAAATAATGAAAAATTTGATGTGATATTTTTAGATCCACCTACCTTTTCAAATTCTAAACGTATGGAAGAAACTTTAGATATTCAACGTGACCATGCTAAGTTAATTCAATTAACCATGAATTCTTTAAATAGAAAAGGTGTTTTATATTTTTCGAATAATTATCGAAGATTTAAATTAGATCAGGAAGTTATTAATCAGTATCAATGTGATGATATTAGTAATAAATGCTTACCTGAAGACTTTAAAAGACGGCCAAATATACACCACTGTTGGGTTATAAAATTTAAATAAATTACTGTTGGCTTGATTGAGTCACTTTTTTACTTTCTGATGAAGCAGGTGTTTTTGTGCCATCATCATATTTAGCTTGAGCAGGATCTTTCTTCTTAATTTCCTGTTGAAGTTTTGGATTATGCTTATAAACCTGATCTTCTTTTTCCGTCACCGCATTCGTATTACCTGCATAAGCAAATGATAAACTAACGATACTAAAAATAAAATATGGGATAAACTTACTCATAGTAAAAGAAATTTAGTTAATATAGATTAATTATTGTACAGTATATTCTAAGTTTCTAATGATATATAAAAATAATTGAAATAATGGTTAATCTCTTACAAAGCAAATAGCAAAATGCCATTTTATATTTGAAAGTTGTTGTTATACTACACGTGTACCTCGCAATTGGCATCGCTAGGAAGCTTATTTCACAGGATGTGGAAATGTAATAAGAACGAGGGAAGTAAG
Organism: Francisellaceae bacterium; assembly: GCA_028355575.1. Classification (GTDB taxonomy): domain Bacteria; phylum Pseudomonadota; class Gammaproteobacteria; order Francisellales; family Francisellaceae; genus CAJXRW01. Next base: position 2,514 of record JAOMSY010000079.1, read on the forward strand.
GTTCAAGGATGAACCATGTAGTTTAAAGAGTTCTCTTTAAGCTTTTGATGAAGCAGCTCGATTGAGCTGCAATCTTCATAAGAATTTCAGATTGATAATAAAATTATTTTGATAAGAATTGACGGATTCGGTCTAAGTCTGCTTGTGTGTCGACACCGGGGAGTGTTTTTTCAGCGGCAATATCAACATGAATTTTTTGACCGTGCCATAGTATTCGTAATTGTTCTAAGCTCTCCCAGTTTTCTATTTCGCTTGGCGCTAAACTAGAATACTGCTTTAAAAATCCACTGCGATAAGCATACATACCAATATGTCGATAACATTTTATATTTGGTAATAATTTTTTAGGGAAGTGATCTCTATCCCAAGGAATTGGTGCTCTAGAAAAATATAAAGCGATGCCATTTTTATCAAAGACAACCTTAACAGCATTTGGGTCAAACATTTCTTCTTGGGTATTAATTTTTTCGCAAAGTGTTGAGACACATGCCTCTGGATGTTTTTCTAGGTTATCTAAAACTTGATGCACAATTTTCGAGGGAATAATTGGTTCGTCCCCTTGAATGTTTACAATTAAGTCATCATCCGCATAATTTTTTTGGCTAACTGCCTCAGCTAAACGATCTGTACCAGATACATGGTTCTCTGAGGTTAAGACAACATCTGCACCAAAGCGCTTACATGTATCGAATATATCTTTATGATCTGTTGCAATTAAAACTGAGTCAAGACCACAGTCAAGTGCCTTTTCATAAACCCATTGAATCATAGGTTTACCAGCGATATCTAAAAGTGGTTTTCCTGGCAAGCGAGTTGATTTCATTCTTGCTGGTATAATGACGCGTTTTTTTCTCATAACTGATCAATCTCTTCTAATGTGACCTTTCTTGCTTCTTCAATTACCATAACAGGCACGTTATCTTGAATAGGATAGGCTATTTTGCATGCTTTACATATAAGCTCTTCGTTTCTTAGTTGAATGCTATGCCCGCAATTTGGGCAAACTAATATTTCTAATAGTTTCTTATCCATGCTTATTCTCCAACAATAATATGAAAGGTGATATCAAATTGTTCTTCATCTACTTTTTCTAATTTGTGCCCATTAATTCTACACCAAGCAGGAATATCTTGTAATGTACCTGGGTCGGTACAGGTCACAATCAAGGTTTGACCTGGTTGCATTTTTTTTATTTTATTTTGTGTTTTAATAACTGGCATAGGGCAAAGCAGTCTTTTTGCATCAAGTGTTTCCATATTTTCCATTACACATACCATTCTTGTTTTATGTCATCTGGTGTATAGGCTTCAACGGTAATCTCTGTTGAAACGCCATTCGGAGTCGTTATATTTAATGTAACGTGTGTTTCACCTTTTAACTGGCAGTATCGACTAACAATTTTAGCAGCAAGTTCATAATCATTTTGATTAAATTCTCCATCGACTAATGTTAATGGGCCTACAGTTGAAATCGGGTGAATATTTGTAAACTGTTTTCGATAACCTTGTAAAAAATTATTTTCACCTTCTTCACGACCTATTATAAGTTTGTATGTTTCGTTTGGACGGATATGTCTACCAATTTTCAATAACATAATATCATCAAAATCATACTCACGATTTCCACGTGTTTTCCATAGGTCTACTAATTTTTCTGAGTATTGTTTATCTGTTAAAAAACAGCAGCCTCCTGCAGGCGTTGCATAGTCTTCAAAACCAAATTCTTTTGCTAAAGCCATTTGTGGTTTTCTACCTCGGCCTGACCATCCAAATAATTGTTCGCGGTTAACCCAGCCTTCTCGTTCTGGTAACGTTTCTGGTAGATTTTTTGCAGATAGGGGGCGTAATAGTTTTTCTTCAATTCCTGACCTTTTTTGTATAATTGGCATGGTACTCTTACGCTGAGACATTGGTCGTTGACCGACAACTTCCCCAGTAATAATAAAATCAAAACCATTTTCTTCTGCCCATTCTTTGGCGCGCTTAACCATAAATATTTTACAGTCTAAACATGGGTTCATGTTAGCACCGTAACCATATTTAGGGTTTATAACGACGTCTTTGTACTCTTCGATCACATCAATAATATGGAGCTTCATGTTTAATTGATCAGCTACCCATAAGGCGTTATTACGTTTCGGTTTTTTACTGTCATTTTTACGAATGGCATGTGTGTGGCCTTCTACACAAAAACCCGTAAAGAAATTAATTCCTTCGACATGGACACCTTGATCTTGAATAATTTTCGCTGCAAGTAGTGAATCTAAACCACCTGATATAAGTGCGACTGCTTTTACCATAATTTAACAATGTTCATAGTTTGTGCATATTTTACGGTTAGTTAATTTAAATTAACACCATTAATGATAAATTTAAGCAATAATGAAGAGTTTAATGACAATATAACCCAGAACACACCCTACGATTGGTGCAACGATGGGTACCCAGGCATAATCCCACTCTGATGACCCTTTACCAGATATAGGTAGTATAGCATGGGCAATGCGAGGCCCTAAATCACGTGCTGGATTAATTGCGTATCCAGTTTGTCCTCCTAATGAGAGTCCTATTGCCCAGACGACAAAACCGAAAATATAGGGTAACTCACCAGGTACAAACGTTTTATATTTAACTAATGAACCAACAATAATAATTAATGCAGATGAAGCGATGACTTCACATATGAAGTTTGAAGGAGTGTTTCTTATTTCTGGCGAAGTAGAAAAGATAACTAATTTTAATCGGGCGCTATTTGTTGGTTTCCAATGAGGTAAGTAAACCAACCAAACAAAAATTGCACCCAAAAAGCAACCGATAAATTCAGCAAGCATGGCCAATAAAATATGTGGTATTGAATCATAAATGCCTAAAAAGTATTTTGATAGGGTAACGATTGGATTTAAGTCAGCTTGTGGAGAGCCAGCGGCTTGGGCAACAAAAATACCCACCATAACTGCAAAACCCCATCCCGCGGTGATAACAATCCAACCACCATGTTCACCTTTAGAATTTTTTAATAAAACTGTGGCAACGACACCGCCCCCAAAAAGAATCATGAAAAGGGAACCAAGTACCTCTCCAATAAAAAAATTTGTAAACATGCATTATTCCTTTATTTTTTTCCAATGCTGAGTACCACGTAGGTAGACAGGTTCTAGGTCTAATGCATTAATTATATGTTTATTTTCAATTTTTTGTCT
>JAOMSY010000008.1 GCA_028355575.1 Francisellaceae bacterium
AAGAAACGCTTCATCAAAACCATATTTATTCTTTAGAAGATTTATTATTAAATTTTCCAAAATCATACCAAGATAGAACGAAAATAGTTCCTATCCATACACTTATGCCTGGGCAAGTTTCTCAGGTAAAAGGCGTGATCCAGCAAACTCGAGTTCAACATTTTAATCGACGAAAAATTTTATCGTGTGAGATTAATGATGGAAATGATTCATTAGTCTTTAAACTATTTAATTTCTATCCAAATCAAATTCATGCCTTAGCTGAAGGGTTGACAGTGTTGCTTTATGGGGAGGTGCGCTCAAACGGGTATCTAAAAGAGATGATTCACCCTGAGTGGAAAATTATTAAAGGAGATATTCAATTAGCTAGAACATATATGCCAGTATACCAAGCTATTGCTAATATTTCGCCATCAAGGATAAACCGTTTTATCTCTCAAGCATCTCAGTATATTGAAACATTAGACTTTAAGAATTACATCCCCAAACCAATTCAACAAAAAATTGGTCTAATGGATATTAAGCAAGCAATCAATTATCTACATAAGCCGCCAAAGGCAGCTGGAATAATTGATTTAAACAATGGCCAGAGCTGTGCGCATCAATCAATTATATTTGAAGAGCTTCTGGCACATTGTTTATCTGCGCAACAGGTTAAGCAACAATATATTCAACAAGCAATTTATCCGTTATCAAAAAAGCAAAGATACATAAAATTATTTTTAGAGCATTTAGAATTCAGGTTAACTGAATCTCAACAACAAGTAATCGATGAAATATTCACTGATATGTTTTCAGGGGCTTATCTATCAAGACTTATCCAAGGTGATGTTGGTTCTGGTAAAACAGTTATAGCAGCGCTAGCTGCATTACCTGTAATTGAAAATGGTTACCAAGTTATCTTGATGGCGCCAACTGAAATATTGGCAACACAGCATTTTGAGAAGTTTTTGAATTGGTTCAAGCCGCTTAACTTGAATGTAACCTTATTATTAAGCAAACAGAGTGCATCAGAAAAAAAGAAAAATCTTTCAGATATTACCACTGGCAAAGCGTCTATGATAATAGGGACGCACGCGTTATTCCAAAAGCAAGTTTCTTTCCATAAAGCAGCATTAGTGATTATGGATGAACAACATCGATTTGGAGTAGAGCAAAGGCTAGAATTGCTTAAAAAAGGACAGTTCGAATCAACTACGCCGCACCAACTTATATTAACGGCAACACCGATACCGCGTACATTAGCGATGACGATATATGGTGATTTGAATGTCTCAACAATTGATGGATTACCGCCAGGGCGAAAAGAAATAAAAACTGTCATTGTGTCAAACCAAAGAGAGCAAGAGGTAGTCAATCGTCTATTCCAACATTGTCAGAATAATCAGCAGGCTTATTGGGTTTGTCCTTTAGTGGAAGATTCTGAAGCTGAAAATGTAGAACATTTAATGTCAGTTGAAACGCGTTATCAACTGTTATCTAAACAATTGTCTGGCATTAATGTTGGCATGGTTCACGGTAAAATGACAGGGATTCAAAAACAAGAAATAATGAGGGATTTTAAGGAAAATAAAATCCAATTACTCGTTGCTACCACGGTTATTGAAGTTGGCGTTGATGTTCCAAATGCTTCTATTATGATTATTGAGAATGCAGAGCGACTCGGGTTGTCTCAATTGCATCAATTAAGGGGACGAGTAGGTCGAGGGAATATTCAGAGTAGTTGTTTATTGATGTATCATCACCCCATTTCTAATGAGAGTAAAACTCGTCTAGAAGTGATTAGAGCGTATTCAAATGGATTCACGTTAGCTGAGAAAGACCTTGAGTTAAGAGGGCCTGGCGATTTCCTTGGTAAAAACCAAACTGGTGATATTTCATTTAAGGTTGCCAATTTAGTTCGTGACCAATATTTAATTGACCGAGTTAAAGAGGTTGCTGATGAGCTTATTAAACAATATCCAGATGCAGCAGAAGGTATTATGAAACGCTGGCATAAAAGACATCTAGAATACACAAAGGTATGAATGATGCTTGGTCAGATATTTAAAGTTCTCATCACATTTCATCGATTTTTTCTAAATATATTGGGCGGTTCGACCGTTGGGGTTCGAGTAATCGTGGTTTCCCTCGATAATAAAAAAGTACTATTAGTCAAACATACTTATTGTCCAGGCTGGTATTTACCTGGTGGTGGAGTTAATAACGGTGAGCATCCAGATGATGCGGCGGTGAGAGAGATAAGAGAAGAAGCTGGTGTTATCACTAAAGATGATCCCATGCTTTTTGGAATATATTTTCAGAAATATAAGAAAGTAAATGATTATCCAATTGTCTATGTTGTGACACATTTTGAAGAAGGGCGTGCGAATTCTGTAGAAATTTCTGAAGTAAAATGGTTTGGTTATGATGATTTACCCTTAGATATGAATCATGGGTCAAAAAATAGAATACAAGAATATTTTGGGTTAATACCAAAATCTAGAAAATGGTGAACAGATACAATAAAAAATTTTCTGATCGTCATTCATAAAATTTGAGATCGCTTTAAATAATACTTTGTATGATTTTATATCTAAGTAGATAGTACTATGTTTTAAGTAATTGCTTGAATTACTACAAATAAATTATTTTTTTGATATTATTTATTTTAGGTTAATCAATTAATTATAAAAATGAAAAGAGTCATTTCTAGCGCGAAAGAATGGACAGATATGGTCGGGGAGGAGTTAGGAGTCTCTGAATATCTACAAATTAATCAAGAAATAATTAATGAGTTTGCCCATGCAACGGGTGATACGCAATGGATCCATACCGATCCTGAAAAAGCCAAAACAGAGTCACCATTTAAAGCAACCATTGCTCATGGCTACTTAACGGTTTCATTAATCCCAACATTGCTTGATCAGTTATATGAATACAATGCAAACATGACGATTAATTATGCAATTGAGAAAATACGTTTCAATCAAGCCGTTGTTGTTGATTCATCTGTAAGATTGAGGGTGACGGTTAATGAGGCTAAAAATCTTAGAGGCACGCTTAAATTAACTTTAGGCGTAACCCTAGAAATCAAGGATCAGCGCAAGCCTGCTTACACAGGTGAAGTTGTATTTTTATATCAATAAATGATAAAACCTTAAACTTTTTACAAATCAGTCTATTAAATTATTCAATCAGTTATTTATGTTTTAAATGATTTTTTTAAAATCAACACATTAAGGTTTATTGTAAGAAATTTAATGTACCTGTAATCACGCCTGAATTCACAAAATCAATAAATAATGATCCGACGATTGGAATCACAAAAAATGATTTTGGTGATGGGAAATTTTTAGCCGTAAAGGCTTCCATATTTGCCATAGCATTTGGCGTTGCACCAAGGGCAAATCCGCACTGACCACAAGCCATTACGGCCGCATCATAGTCTTTACCCATCACTCGGAAAGTAATGAAATAAGTAAATAGTATAACTAATAATACTTGGGCGATTAGGATGATAAAGATTGGAAGCGCTAGGTCTAAGAGTGATACTAAATTCATTCTCATAAGTGCCATCGATAAAAAGAGAGACAGGCAGATTTCACCTATCATATGAATCTCATTATCCTTTATTTCGAACCAACCAGAAAAATCAGATATATTTCTTATAATTGCTGCAGCAAACATCGCGCCAATGTATACAGGGAAAACAAGCTCATAGGCATTTAACCAATAGGTAATGATTGACCCTATGGTAACTGCAAAAGCAATAACAACAATGGCGCTGAACACACCAGTTTCAGAAATTTTAATTTTTGAGGCTCGGGTATGATCAGTATCAATATGTGCATCCTCTAATATTTCTTTATCAGGCTTTAAGTTATGTTTTTTTACAAGGCGTTTGGCAACAGGCCCGCCAATTAAACTACCTGAGATTAAGCCAAAGGTTGCAGCAGCGATGGTAATGGTTGAGGCATTATTCAGTAAAAAATCATTTTCTAGTAAAGGTCCAAACGCAGCAGAGGTACCGTGTCCACCAGTCATAGGTATAGAAGATAGTGCAACACCAAATACAGAATCTTGCCCGAGTAGATTGGCAAGTGAAATACCCAGAACATTTTGAAATATAACTAGCACAGTGGCGAGAATTAAAAATAATACAACCGCTTTACCACCTTTGATTAAAAATTTAATCCCTGCAGAAAACCCGACTGTAGCAAAGAATGCAATCATCAATAACGTCTGTAAGTTATTATGGAATGTAAGATGTAGAATATTAACTTCTGCCAGTATCGTGATAATAATTGAAAAAATCACACCACCAATAACGGGAGCAGGGATAAAAAACTTTTCTAAAATTGCAATTTTATGTTGTAAAAAACGACCCGTTAGCAACACGAGAACCGCTGCGATTAACGTGCCATTAATTCCAAGGTCAAAGTAGATTGGCGTCATAATTATTACCGATTCATTGGCAGAAAAAAGATTATATACCAGATATTAATGGTTAAAATAAAAAGAAGCTATAAGAGTATTCAGTACACTATTTATTCTAGGTCTTTAGATAATTATTCCATATAAGTTTTTATAATAGAAAAATAGGTAACTCATTGTGATCTAACAAGTAAAATTTAATTTTTTTGTTAAAGTATGAGTTATGCTATAAATTAGATAAATTAATATGAATACGAAATATATCAATACATATCTGATTGTATTACTCAGTATATTAATTTTTTATAAATCTGCATTTGCAGATGGAAATATTATGCTTTCAAACAAACCTTTAGAACATGCGCCTATTGGCGTAAAAGGCGATCATGTGCACAAGCAAAATGAATGGATGCTTTCTTTACGCTATGGTCAGATGTATATGGGGGATAATTATAATAATACTGAACAAGTCGGAACGGGTGATATTCTGAGTGATGGCTATATGGCAGCACCAGAGAACATGACCACGTATATGGTGATGGGTGGGTTAATGTATGGTGTAACGGACTATTTAACCTTGATGGTGATGACTGGCTATTTATATAAAGACATGCTGATGACCACCAGTACACAAAGCTTTTCTATGACAAGCCAAGGCTTAAGCGATACCTCGGTAACTGGTATGATTCAATTTTGGGAGTCAAACGATAGCAAAACACATATAAGTCAGAATGCACATTTCAATGTTGGTGTTAGTATTCCCACGGGGAGTATTAACCAAACAGGTGATATGCCAATGGGTAATGATATGTTATTAGGCTACCCCATGCAGCTGGGGTCGGGGACATTTGATCCAATTTTAGCATTAACTTATAATTTAAGGGTTGATACCTGGGCATTTGGTTCTCAATTTAACACGATATTAAGACTTTACGATAACTACAAAAATTATCACTTTGGCAACGAATACTTACTTTCAGTTTGGGCAGGTAAGAATTTCAGTAAAAATCTTGGTGTTTCGCTTCGTGCGCAGGGTAAGGTTTGGGAAAGGATTAGTGGGTCAGCCTCTGGTCTAAACCCTAACATGTCCCCATTAAATAACCCGGATGTGTCAGGTGGTGAGCGAATTGATTTATTACTTGCAATTAATTATATTCAGCTTGATGGTATTCTTGCTAATAACCGCTTAGCGCTCGAGTTTGGTGTTCCTGTTTACCAGCGTCTTAATGGCCCACAGCTTGGTTTAAGTTATATGCTCTCCTTAGGCTGGCAGTGGAGTTTTTAACCTATATTTTCATCAGATAGTATTTAGCACGCAAAATTACGCCTAAGCTTTATACTCATCCGATTGCATTTCTTTAATACGACTGATGGTACGTTGGAATTCAAATTTAACACGTTTGCCTTGATAAATGTCTTGCATAGGTGCTTCAGCTGCAATAACAGTAATGGTTCGGTTGTCATAAAGCTCATCGATAAATGCGATGAATCTACGTGCTAGCTCTTCATGGGCTTCGGTCATAATATGTAAGTTACTAATAAAGACAGATTTATACTTGCCAGCAATATCGATATAGTCATTTACACCACGACCATGACCACAAATTATATCAAAATCGAACCAAACAGCGGTTTCTGACGTTGCATAACAAGTGATGTGTCGACCTTCAAGTAATAATGATTGGTTAGACAAATAATCATTATTTGTGGCTAATTTAAATAGTTTATCAAGTTTAGTCATACCTAATTTCATTGGGTAGAAATAACGCTCACTTTGAATCATTTCACGCCATCTATAATCCACACCTGCATCTAAATTGAAGACTTGTACATTTTCTTTAAGGGCTTTTATCGCAGGTAGAAAACTATCACGTTGTAAGCCGCCTGCATAGAGTTTATCTGGTTCAACATTGGAAGTGGCAACTAAACATACACCCCTTTCAAACAACATGGTAAATAAGCCGCCTAAAATCATGGCATCTGCTATGTCTTCTACAAAGAACTCATCAAAACAGATTAAACGGTATTTGCTTGCCCAATCATCAGCAACGCGCAGCAAAGAGTTTTTCTTACCTGAGTATTCATGCAAGCCACCATGAACTTGTTTCATAAAATGATTAAAATGGATGCGTATTTTCTCATCTATTTGGATGTTTTCATAAAATAAATCCATAATAAAGGTTTTACCTCTTCCAACCCCACCCCAAAAATAAACGCCTTTAATTGGATCAGAAGTTAAAGCTTTTGAGAACTGAAGCCAGCGAGTTTTACGTTTGGGTTGTTTTGTGAAATCATTACAGATGCGTTGTAAGATGCCGATTGCCTCTTCTTGAATATGGTTTTCTTCATAGTTTTGTTTATGGATATATTCTCGATAGGCAGCTAATAATTGCATAAGTGGTTAGATGAGTGGCTATGCGTAAAATTTAGCTGGGTTTGTGCGATATATCAATTTACAGTAATGAAAAATATTATTAATAACGCTATGATGTATATTGAAGATAAAAACAATGAAAACAAATATTTAGGTGATTTATGCCTTCTCTCTATCAGGCTTCCGACAAGCAACGTCCATTTAATGAGTCGAATCGTATACAAAAGGATTATTTTTCACCGTTTAGGCGAGATTATGCCAGAGTAATTCATAGTGCTTCTTTCAGAAGGCTTCAGGGGAAAACACAGATATTCCCAGGCTTTGAAAGTGATTTCTTCCGTAATCGCTTAACGCATTCTTTAGAAGTCGCTCAAGTAGCTAAATCAATTGCGATTCTTTTAAATGAAAAACATAGTTTAGATATCGACTTAGACTTAATTGAAACCGCTGCAATTTGTCATGACATTGGTCACCCACCTTTTGGGCATAATGGTGAATTAGCGTTACACAGTAAAATGCTTGATGTGGGCGGCTTTGAAGGCAATGCACAAACGTTGCGCGTTATTGCGAAATCTGAAAAAAAAATCCATACCGGTAAAAAGCCAATAGAAGAAGGTGTTGATAACCGCTATGGTTTGAATTTAACGTATCGCTCATTAGCATCCGTATTAAAGTATGACAATAAAATCCCTGAGTTTGTCGTTAACTTATCTTCTACACCAGCAAAAGGGTATTATGCCTCTGAAGAACCATTGGTTGAGGAAATAAAGCGGAAAGTATTAAAAGACTATAGCATTCCATCTGATCAAAAATTTAAAACCATTGAATGTCAAATTATGGATATAGCAGATGATATTGCTTATTCCACTTATGATATTGAAGATGCCATGAAAGGTGGATTTATAAATCCAATCTCCATGGTTGGTATGAACGAACAAACACTTGATAAAGTTCAGGAAAAAGTGGCTGATGCTGGCGTAAATATTACCGTACCTGAAATTAGAGAAATTCTTAAGGGGATTTTTAAAGACATTATCGACTTTAATCAACCTGTAGATAAAATACATTTGCAGTCTGATGCGCTTGTATCATCAGGTTACTTGCGTACTAATATGACCTCTGGCTTAGTCCATTATTGTATTTCTAATATTCATTTTGAGTTAGATAAAAATTGTCCTGTTCTCTCAAGAGTCTGGTTGTCTGATGAAGCTTATCGTCAGGTTGAAGTATTAAAACTTTTTATCTACTTTTCGGTGATTAGTGCCACAAAATTAAATATTGTTCGTTATCGAGGACGTGATATTTTATATTCGCTATTTGATATTTTAAGTTCTACAGATGAGTCAAAAAGTTTATTACCGGATGATATTCATCAAATCTATTATTCATACCCTAAAAATGATAACTATAACCGTAGCCGCATTATTTGTGACTTTATTTCAAGTATGACTGACCGATATGCCATTGAATTTTATGCTCGCTTAAAGTCAGATACACCTCAGAGTATTTTTAAACCAGTGTGATGCGCTTGTCTTTTATGAATGGCGACTCATACTTTTTTACTGTATGACAAATAAGTCATTTGCACCTGCTGTTATTTGTCTAATTAGCAATTCTATTTGATGTAATTGGATTACATTTGAGCTCTGAATACTTGCTTTCGCAAGTATGACGGTGAAGGTGATTACAACTTCATCATAAATATAGCAGTTTTTTTTGAGGCATAGTAACCAACTTTACTTACATATTGCTCTTTCCCAATATTTATTAGAAGTAACTTGCTTGTGCGTAAGGTAAGTTATTATCTATAAAATATATTTAGATATAGTGCTTTATAAATTTCTTGGACTATTTTTATAGTTAGAAAATAAATTACCAAAACTAAACCAGGATAATATTAACGATGATGAAGAGATTTTTAACAACACTGTTAGCGATCGTTGTTGCTAACTCACAGGCAGTTGCCTCTGATAATGAAATTATCACGCGCGTTTCAAATGTTTATGAGAACAACCCTGTCTTGCACAATGAAGTTCAAGCAATACCGGGACAAGCACGTTGGTTGGATCAGGGTCATTCAGGTGTTAAGGACCAAGTCTTAAACGGTAATAGTTATTGGGCTACCTTTACAATTAATCAGGTCAACAACCAATATTTGATTCAGTCTATAGTTGGGATTACTGCAGATGAAAATAATAATGTAAAAGGCGGTATATTACTCCCTTTTGTCAATGTTATAAATGGAAAGCCTGTCCCACCTATTTTGAGCTGTCAAGATTGCAGTGGTAAGCTAAAGCACCAGGCAATCGTTGGTTTGCCTCTCCTGCAAGCAAGATTGTCAAAGTATAAGCAGTATCATGGGGAAATTACGAATCCTATTGACGGAAAAAATTATGATTTAATTATGTGGGTGGATAGAAATAATAGTGAGTTACACATTAATGCAGGTAATTTGTTCACAGAAAGGCCAGATAAGATTTGGTATAAAGTGAGTAATTCGCTCGCAAAACAATGTTTTGAATGGTTCAACAAACAACCCTTTGCAAAAAAACAACTCACAGAGAACAAAGAAGCGGTTAAATCCTTTAAATCTTATAAGGTCGTGGGCGCTAATCCAACGTCTGAATCATTAACGCATCAACTCGAAAACTTATGTCAATAAAATAGGGTTAATATTACATACTGTTATATTTTATGAATTCTGTAATTCAAATTTGTCACTATTAATAATTATTATCTGGCTGTATTATAAACAGGACGAGAAATTAGAATGGTAAGGTTAGGTCGGCTATCTTTCTAATCAAGTTTCTTTAGAGCAGTTTTATAAAAATGGGGATAATCTATGAGCAGAGTTGTTAAAGCAGATTCAAATGGTAATAAATATATCGAAACAAATAAAAGAGCCCATTCGTTACTGCAGGATCCATTATTAAATAAAGGTTCATCATTCAGCTTAGAAGAATTAGATGCTTTTAAGCTCAGAGGTATAGTGGCCCCTCATCAGGCCGAGCTTGATGACGTGGTAGAAAAAACATATCAAGTCATGAATGAAAAAAATACTAACTTGGAAAGACATATTTATTTAAGAGCTTTGCAAGATAGAAATGAAACATTGTTTTATGCTTTGCTCGTTAAATATCCGGTTGAATTAATGCCACTGGTCTATACGCCTTATGTTGGTGAGGCGTGTGAGAAGTTTAGTGAAATTTACCGTCGTCCAAGAGGTTTTTTTGTAAGATATGAAGATCGCAACCGTCTTGATGAAATATTAGATCACCATTATTTTGATGATACAAAAGTTATTTGTGTTACAGACGGGGGTAGAATTCTGGGTCTTGGTGACCAAGGTGCTGGTGGCATGGGCATACCAATTGGTAAGCTTTCTCTTTATACATCTTGCGCCGGAATCGCACCAGAAAGGACATTACCAATTTTATTAGATGTCGGAACCAATAACGAAGACTTATTAAATGACCCATTGTATATTGGATCAAGACACAAAAGAATTAGCGAAGAAGAATATACACAATTTGTTGATACTTTTATTACAGCAATCAAAAAACGTTTCCCAGGCGTGTTATTACAATGGGAAGACTTTGCACAAAACCATGCGCTTAAGTTATTAAATAAGTATAAAGACGAAATTTGTTCTTTTAATGATGATATTCAAGGTACTGCGGCAGTTGTGACTGGATCTTTACTCTCTGCTATCCATTCAGCTGAAATTCCAATATCACAACAAAAAGTAATTATGGTTGGTGCGGGTTCCGCTGGTGTTGGCATTAGTAATTTACTGGTTAAAGCCATGCAAAGAGAAGGACTAACAAAAGAACAAGCATTTGCAAGTATCTTTTTGGTTGACCGCTTTGGATTAATTACAGATAACATTGAAAGCCTTGATTTTCAACAGCCATTTTCTAGACCGAGTTCTGAAGTGGCTGGCTGGGATATTGCAGATAAGCATAATATTACTTTGCTTGAAGCTGTGAAACATTCTAAGGCAACTATGATTGTTGGTGTTTCTGCCCAAGGTAGAATATTCACAGAAGAAGTGATTAAACAGCTTGCAGCTAATTGTGAGCACCCAATTATATTCCCGATATCTAACCCTAATAAAAAGTCAGAAGCGGATCCTGCTGACGTACATAAATGGACAAATGGTAAAGCTGTTATTGGTACAGGTAGTCCATTTCCACCCGTCATGGTTAATGGTAAACAAAAACGTGTCGACCAGGTGAACAACTGTTATATTTTCCCTGGGCTTGGTCTTGGTATTTCAGCCATTAGAGCAAAAAAAGTGACGGATGACATGTTCCTAACAGCTGGCACAGCACTTGCACAGCTTTCACCAGCAACCAATGACAAAGAGGCGAATTTTTTGCAACCACTAACAAATATTCGTGCTATATCTCGACATGTTGCCATCGCTGTTGCTAAGGAAGCAGTGCATTCAGGGCTGACGGATAATAGCGAGCTGTCTGACCAAGAAATTGAACAAATAATTGATAATGAAATTTGGGAGCCAGTGTATTTACCACTTAAATATACACTTTAAAAGCCAATATAAATTTATTGATATTTGGTTATTATCTTCTTCAATTTATATTTAAATTCATTATTTTAATGACTTCAGTGACTTGGGTATATAATTTTTTTTAGCCTCTTTTAATAACTGATAAAATTTTTCTAAATGCTGTTCAAGGGCTTTCTGGTCTTGGTGGAAAACACTACAATAATGTATGGCAGAAATTTCAGTTCTCATTTCCCATATTATGCTGTCAAATTGTTTCATATGTTGGCTAATCGTATCTGAGGCATGAAAGTCGAGCATAATACTATTACTGGAATTAGCTAATTTAGAAAAAGTACCACTAAAGCCTTCTCGCAATTTCTGCCTTTTGGGTCGAGATAAGGGCTTGCCTTTAAGCTTAATTAAAGAATTGACCGACCTTAGCATATATAAACAAACTTCTCGCTGTAAAATAGCGTAGTTTCGTCTGGAATAGTCAAATTTAGTGAATAGAACATACTCGCCAATAAGTACAATAAATACACCAAGGACGGTGGAAATAAGTCTGTCACTAATCAATTCGCTATGCCCGACATCTACTGAAGTTAAAGCAAACCCGAACATGATAAACATTGATAAAAAAATAGTTTGACTCACGTGAAATTTGCCAGGAATCGCAAAGGTAGCGGCGCCCACCAGTAACAGAATAAAGGGTGTGATATAAGGATTAAATTCTAAAAATTGTAATAGAATGGCTGCTATAATAAGCCCGAAGACAGTTCCAATTCCTCTTTGGCCTGCTTTTTTCCTAACAAGACCAGACTCATAAGCACCACTTGTTGCAAATATAGAATTTAGAATCCAAAAGCTATAGGGAATATTCGAAAATATATAAAATGCTAACCCAATACAGACTAGTATGGTTATTTGAAAAACCCTAGCAGATTCGAGTGAAAGCTTTAGTCCTGGGTGCATACTTTATTCCAGTTTTCGACTATGATTTTTAGCTGTCCAAATGCTAAACATTGATGTGATATGGCCTTCTCTGGCTTTAATTGTTCTAACACTTCTAAAGTAAATGATTTTTTGATTCTAATTTGCTCATTAAAGTGATTAAGAACCTCAAAAAAATGCTGCCAAAATGTTTCATGTAGATCTACATTTCTTAAATAGATGACCATCATGTTCAAGTTACGCACACTTCTGCTGATTCTGATAATGTTAAAAAGGTTTTCTTTTTTATAAAGCCTTTTGTAATCAAACATCATATTAATTGGGTTCATGGCTTTAGAGTCAAATTTAACCGTATTTTTTTCAAGAATTGCGGCTAAATTCTTTTGTATTTTTAAACAACTTTTTTTAAAGGCTCGATACCATACATGTTGATAAAGGTTATCGTGAGTCTTATAGGCAAAAATAATGATGATTAAGACAAGTGACATGCCAAACGCTACTTCTTTTGCAGCTAACTCACTTCCCGTAATAACAACGGCAGATATTGCAACACGATAAAAATGGATTACTGACCCTTTATAGGCAGGCAAAAATTTAATGGTGAAAAATACAAAAGTAAAAAAACATATTAGAGAAGAAACATAAAGTATTAATTTATGCCGTGATAATAAAGTGAAGAATACGGCAAATAAAATCGCGGATATCCAATAAAATAGAAGCGCTTTATATTTTTTTTTATAGGTTTTGTAACCAATGTTTTCAAATATGGCATATCCCCATATTAATGCCATTAACAAAGCAGTTAAAAGTTTTGGCATGAATATAATATAAGCAAGCGTGAAGAGTATGCCGATATATAACCCTTTTCTAAATAGGATCCGTTGAATATAAAACGGATCTATCTCCTCTAAGTAGGCATTAAACTTCGATATATACGTATGCACTTGAACCTACTCTTAATGGATATTCTGGATCAGGATCAGTTATTCTAATTTGTACAGGTAGTCTTTGGGGGAGCAAGAGCCATTGGTTTTCATCCTTAACATTTTGCAATTGCGTTCGCGCATCTGTTTTCTGGCGGTTCGCAGCCCAATAGCCAGAAATAATTTCACCATGGAAAACCTTTTCAAATAAATAGGTTCTGGGGAAAATTAATACCTTATCACCAGGCTCTACCAATCTTAAATCTGTTTCTCTAAAATTAGCTTGAATAATAATTTCATCCGTTGTGACAAAAGAAAACACTGGCTCATTAAAATTAACGGGATTGCCTATTGCTAAATAAAAGTTCTGAATAATGCCATCCTGCTGGGCATATACAATGGTTTGGTCAAGATAAAATTGCGCTTTTTTAACATCTGCTTCTAGTGCATCTATTTCGTGCTGAATAGCAATAATTTTGTGTTCATCAATTCGAATTTGTGAGAGGCTTGACTGGAAATCAGCCATAGCTGCCATTGTGTCTTTACGTGAATTTTTAGCAACCATCTCTGAAACGACTTCAGCTCTTAAACCGCCTTGAAACATTTCGTCATCAAGTGCAATTTTCTCATAAATTAATTTTCTACTCTGGCTTAAGTTAACATCTTTTTGTAATTGATGTTCTAACGCCTTTAGTTCAGCTTTTGCTTGTTTAAGTTTTGATTCTAGTTTCTCTAAATTATAACGGTAGGGCTCGTCTAACACTTTAAATAAGGGGTCACCTTTATTAATTTCCTGCCCGTTTTTTATGTATATTTCAGTTACATAGCCACTAACCTCAGCAACGACGGGTCGAACATTATTTACCACAAAAGCATCATCCGTTATGGGAAATATAAATGAAAATGCATAGATGATAAAACTGACTAACCCAATCACTACGACGGTATTCGTTAAGGTTATTTTTTTAAATGGAATTTTCATATCCTATTCTTTTTTCGTCTCTGGTTGGTTTGCCATATAACCACCTCCAAGATTTTGATATAACGCGACGACTGTTAATAATTGCCGAAGTTTATTCTGTGTTAACGCCATTTCTTCTTGAATTAATTTAGACTCAGACAAAATAACAGGCAATGTAGATATTAGGCCGTTTTCATAAAGACCAATTTGTAGAAAGTAAAATTCATCTTGCGCATCATATGCTTCGCGCTGATCATAATAACTTTCTGTAAATTGATTATTCGCTGATATAGCCGTATCCACTTGTTCTAGAACCTTCCGAACAGTTTTTATATATTCATAATAGGCAGATTGATATTGTCCCTCTCTTGTATTTATTTCACCAAAAACAGTGGGGTCAATATTAATTGAAGCAATTGCCTGTTCAAGGTTAATGCCTTGTGTTGTGCTACGCCACTGCCCAGGGGTTGGGCTGGTGTAACCGAGAAAATCCATTAAATTAATTTGTGGTAGAAATGAACTCGAGGCAATACCAATCGCTGTATTCGCCATCTTCAAATTGGTTTCAGCATAAGCGACATCTGGCCTGTCAGCCAATACAGTGGCAGGAATATTGGCATAATCAACCAACATGGTTTTTAAATCTGAAAATGTTTTATCATGCAAAATTTGACCTGGGTTTTTATTCAGCAAAAATTGCAACGCATTCGCGCTAGCAACAATATTATGTTTGAACACTTTTTTCTGTGCACGAATCGAATTAAGCTGAACTTTTAAAGGTGTGGTGCTTAGTTTGCTATCAAGTCCAATATCTAATTGTGTGCGAGTTAAATTCAATAACTCACTCATCGTTTGTTCTAAATCACTAATTTCTTGATAAAGCTTTTCTTGTGCGAGATATATAAAGTAGCTTCTTGTTACCTCACTAATTATGTCAAGTTTAACTGCGTTAACAGCAAATTCGGCTAATTCAACATTAAGTTCCGCATATTGTTGTTTTTTATACTGTGTAAACAAGTTAATAATATAAGTAGGAAATACTGCTAAGAATGTACCAGGATTACCTAAGAAAGGCATTTGAGAAAAACCGGCCTGGAATGAAAAACTTGGTAGCCAGCCTAATTCAACTTCATCTAGCTGGCCATGTGCAGCCTCTAAATTGGCTATTGATATTTGAATACTATTATTTGCTTTTAGCGCCTCAATAATGAGCTGATTTAATGTTGGGTCATTATATTTTTCCCACCAGGCTAAATAAGGTAAATTTGTATCTTGCTTTTCAACTTCGTTAATTTGACTAACCCATTCTTCAGGTATATCTGCATCAGGTTTTTTATAGTCTGGCCCCATCAAAAAGCAGCCTGACAATATAAGCGTTAAAATAATAACAAATAATTTTTTCATTATGACTTACAGTAGAAATTACGCACGTACGTGTACCTGATATTTAGTCTAGTTGCGATTAGCGCCAAATCAATATGCTGACAAGCTATCAGGAATTAATTTTTTAGATATTGCAAAATATAAGAGATCGATTTTTTGTAGCATGTAATTTTTAAAACAGCATTTTGATACTGATATAAGTTTAAGTATTAGAAAAGATAAGCAGCACTGAATTGAACTAAGTTTGATAAGTTTGTAGCAGGAAAAGTTTGGATAAACGCATACACACCAATTAGCTGTAATCCTGTTACTTCAGGGACTTGATAGGTAACAATGAAATCCCATTCAGCAGAATTATTAAAAATATCAGAATCATAATAGGCATAGCTTGGGGCAATCACGAGGCTTTGATCAAAAAAGCTAATTGCTGGGAAAATCTTGATGGCATTACTTGCAGAATTCTCAATTACACCGCCCATGTAGCTGGTTGTGTATAGAGGGTCGTTTGCCAATTGAAATGTATATGGAGAGACAAGATTACCGTTGCTAAAACCACTACTACCAACCAGACCATTATAGGCAAGTGTCAGGCTTGCATTGTTATAACTATACGTGACCTCTGCGCCTAAAAGTTGGCCTTCAGGGCTATCTAATCCGTTATCTGAAAAGACATTACTTCCTGAACCTAATGTACCTTGTGAGGCTGCTTGTAAGTTGAGAGTGATTGCATTTTTTTTATCTAAAATAAAGGAGTTTCCGCCATAGGCATAGAGCATACTAGCGTAGTTATAAAATATATATCCCCATATTCCTGCATTCAAGGTACGATCCAGTGAATATTGAATACCCAATGCCGTTGAAAATTCTGAGTTGCCACTGCCAATTTGTGGTGTGAATGTATCAGGATTAATATTGTAGGAATACATGGTTTCTCTATTAAACGATGTTTGCGCTAATCCTTTATAGCCATTTATTGCTAAGCCGGTTAATAGCCAGTGATTTGTAATTTTATAGTTTATAAGCGCACCGCGGTATGTAGGCTGCGTTGTTGAGGTTGGTGTGTAAGATGTTAACCAGGGCGTATTGATATATAGCCAACCAATATCTGCTTGGATATGATCTTTTAAGTTATATTCTAAAAAAAGTTGAGAGACAGTGGCTACTTTATTGGTTGGCAGTGAATTATTAGCGGATGGATTAATGTCGTTACTAAACCAAGGGTTAATGAATAGATAATTACCACCGACTGAAAATCCAGCTATTTCTCCTGATTGCATAAAGACACTTGCACCGTAACTAAAGTAATTGTTTGGTTGAAAATACAAATAGTTTGCTAAAGCGGCGAGTGTATATGTGCCTTGTGTAAAGAATTGTTCTAATAAACTGTCTGATTGTTTCTGCTTATTATGTTCTTTTTCTTTTTGATATTCAGGGCTATTGACTGCATCGACTAACCCTTTTGGTTTTTTAGACTGGTCTGATGCGTTTGTGGGTAGGTTAGGCACGGCATTAAATTTACCCAGTGATTGGTAATTATTGACCGTGTCACTTACCGCATCTTGAAAATGATAATTTAATACATCTTGTATGCTTGGTTTTAAAAGGTTATTTGTAGCTCGCCAGTAGTTTAACCAGCCAAGTGGACTTGCATAGGTATATCCGTTCCAGGGGTTTTGAGAATAGGGTTGAAGCGTCACATCCGCATAACTATTCGAGGCCAGAGTAAGAAAAATATATATGATAACGTATTGGTAAAATTTTTTAAACTTAACGGTCATGTCGTGTTAGTCAATATCAGGTTAAAGCGCAGTCAACGCCATGTGAATAATTTAAGTGTATGTCCAATATGGATATTCGCAAGAGCAGTGGTAATAACTACGCATGATTTTCTAATTATTTAGAGTGATTTTAATTATACTTCCAGTTCAACATGCTTAAGTTCAAATTTATGGGGGTTAGATTTGGTGATACCTGCGTTAGAAGCGAGTATTTTAGCCATAATTTGTAAACTGAATTTATTCTGAATGTTTAGTTTTTTACATAAATTTGCAATCATTTTCTCAATTGTTCTAGGTGATTTCCCCGTGGCTTTAGCAACCTCTTTGGATGAGCCTGATATTGAAATAATATTTAGATAATAGAGTTCATTATCAGAAAGCTTAAATTTATCTTTAATAAAAGCGTATTTCTCGTGATCATAAATTCTATTTAATTTTGGTTTTTTAGCTAATGACTCACGTAAGTTTATTTTTAGAGTAAAGGTGGTGTTCAAATAAATTAAATCAATAAATTTCTGTAGCCTATCATGTAATTCAAGGTTAGTTTTGAATGATAAGTTGTCATAGTATTGCTTGTTTATATCAAACACGAATATATCCTGAAAACTACTATAACTTTTATTATAAGTTAGGGATTGATAGCCTGATAGGATATTTTCATGGGTTAATATTTTTTCCAAACAACTTGTATTGTTATATGAGACGATTTCATGTTGATATTTTCTCACCACTGAGGCTAAGGCATTGTTGTCTAAATTACCTTTATATTGCAGAAAAGTGTCATGGTGTCTAATGTGTCGAAACCAAACAATATGATCTTGCTCTAAAACCGTATTTATACCGCCTAACTGATTTATTGGAAGTAAGCTATCGTGGTTGATTGATTGAATGTCAAATTCAGAGATATTGGATAGATCATTGATTGAATATTGCATTTAATAAAACCTGGTCTGGTTAGAATGAGCGCTAATATATATGAAAATTTACGATAAAACGTACGGTAATAAATACTGTACGAACCTAACTAATTGATTTTAAATGACATATATGGTTATTTATTTTAAAGGTAGCGGTTTTGAGTATTAAAATCCTAGATTTTTGGAAATTCCGATTCGCTTGGGTATATTTATATAGAATATTAAAGTTGTGTATCTTTCTGTTTTACATTTCAAAAAGAGATATAGCATTATTTGAGTTTAACTAGAAAAAGAATATAGGAAGAGAAATGGACGTAATTGCTTGGTTAGTATTAAGAATCATTTATGCTTGGATGTTTATTTACCCCATTAAAGCCTTAACAGCAGATTGGCAAAGCACTAAAAATACAGTTCGACTTTTAACACCCATTTTTGTCAATTTAAGTGCGATGATGATGATTGCGGTCATGTTTGTCGGCGGGGTTATGATCTTATTGGGTGTTTATGCTCAAATAGCTGGTATAGCCTTATGTGCGTATTGTTTGATTGGTTATTATATTCATAATAAGATCGCTCAAAATGCATTAAATAGTACAATTGCATCTCAAATTTCAGATGCAGATCAAAATGTGATAAACAATATTAAAGCAGCGGCTGCAGTCGGTAATGTTACATCAGCACAAAAAAATATTGTATTAGCTGCCGTTGGTTTATTCTTTTTCTTTATGGGTTCAGGGCCATTTAGCATTACTAATGATTTGTTTTAATTCGATATACACATATAGGAGTCAAAAAAATGTCAGATGATCGTTATGAAAAAGGTTTGGAAGTATTTAAGAAGCATTTAGGTGAAAATTCTGAGAAATATTTAAAAGATATTCGTGAGATATCACCATTTTTTGAGAAAGTAAATGTCGAGTTTGCTTTTGGCGAAATTTATGGTGAAACAGATAACTTTCTAGATAATGTAACGCAAGAGCTAGTTACAGTGAGTGCGCTAACGGTGCTTGGGTACGCTATTCCACAATTAAAAGTGCACGTAGAATGTGCATTAAATAGAGGGGCAACGAAAGATCAAATCATAGCAGTGATTACTCAAATGCTGGATTATTGTGGTTTCCCAGCCGCAACAAATGCTTTGCTAGCTGCTAAAGAAGTGTTTGAGAGTAAAGGAATATAACTTCCTTTATTAAGCTTTTTCTAGAAAATTTATCTATAAGTGATTTTTTATTATATATCTGAACTAGTTACCAAGCTCAGGATCATGTGCTACGGTAAACATGCTCATGTTGTCAGAATAGTCTACTTCTACCTCAATGAGGCTTGGTAGATCATTCTTTAGTGTTTCTGCATAGGTGTTAGCAATATCATCTGGGTTGGTAATGTAATAACCTTTTGTACCAAATGCATCTGCAAATTTAGGAATATCAACGGTACCAAGTTTAACACCAGATTCACGTTTATATTTCATAATTTGTTGTTCTTGTACCATGTTGTAATGACCGTCACGCCATACAAAATGGGTAAACTTTATTTTTTCACGAACGGCTGTTTCAAGCTCCACTGCTGAAAATAAAAAGCCACCATCACCGGATACTGTAATGATTTTTTTATTTGGATAAGCAAGCTTTATGCCCATTCCCCACGGTAAAGCGACGCCAAGTGTTTGTTGACCATTACTGAACAAGAGTTGGTGCGGTTTGTGTGAAATTAAATAACGCGCTAACCACATATAGACACTACCAATATCACAGCAAATAATCGTGTCATCGTCCATTATTTTATTTATTTCATAAACAAGTCTTAATGGATGTACAGAGTTATTTTTACCAACTTTGTCTTTGCCTTCATCAATACGGTTAAATAATTCTTGATGTAACTCAGGATGAGGTTCAGCGTTAATTGAAGTGATGTGTTTGCTCAGAATTTCTAAATTCTCATCTATATTGCCTAATAGCTCGTAGCTTGGCTGGTATTGGTTATGAATATTTGCTGGCGTGTAGTCAATATGAACAATTTCACGTGACATGTCTGCATTCCAGATCTCTGGGTCATATTCAAATAGGTTGTAACCAACTGTAATAACCACATCCGCTTTTGCTAATAGTCTGTCGCCAGGTTGGTTTTTAAACAGCCCAACACGACCATAGAAGCATTCAACTAAATCTTTAGGGATAACGCCAGCACCTTGATAGGTGGAAATAACGGGTATCTTATGTTTTTTGACTAAATCAATAATTGCTTTCGTATTTTCATCACGTGTTGCTTCTTGACCAACAAGCAATATCGGTTGTTTTGCAGAAGCAATTTTTTTACAAGCCTCATCTATTGTAGATGTGCTTGCATGTCCATAAGCAATTTGTGGAAGATGTTGACAAGGTTGAGCCGTTGTTTGTTCCTTGAGTACATCTTGAGGTAAGCTAATAAAGCAAGCACCTGATTTTGGCGCTGTCGCGAGTCTAAATGCATTCGCAATTGCTTCAGGAATAACTTCAGGGCGCGTCACTTCAATACTTGATTTTGTAACAGGTTCAAGTAATTTCGCATTATCTGTGTTTTGGTGTGTTTCTTTAAACTTCATGTCTAGGCCAACATTTCCACCCAATGCGACAATCGGGTCACCTTCGGTTGTGGCCGTTAATAAACCAGTTGGTAAATTTGCGACACCAGGTCCAGATGTGACTAGAACAACGCCTGGTTTACCAGTTTTGCGACCATACGCAGCTGCCATAAATGCAGCATTTTGCTCGTGACGACAAAGTATTAATCTAATGTTTGAATCTACAATTGCATCAAAGACAGTATCAATTTTGGCACCTGGAATACCGTAAATAAACTCTACGCCCTGTGCTTCAAGACATTTAATTACGAGTTGTGCGGCAGTTTGTGTCATTAAGTTCTCCTATTATTAAATAATATACCAGTTAAGTTTTAGTTAGTTTTAATGGGAAAATCAATTTGTAGTTTGTTTAATTTGACAAATAATTAGGAACATCATTTACTTATTCCATTAGGCTAAATTTCATTTTAAGTAGGTTTCTAGCAGTGACGGTGTATTTTCAAAAAGTGATTATTTTTTTTAGTTTAATATTCATATCAACACTATTTGCGGCTGATATTTATACGGTACCAGATAAAGACCTGCCATTTAAGGAATACCAGTATGACGTAACGATAAATGTAGAAATTAATGTTTATGGAAACACATTAGAGACTGAAGAAATTGAAGAGACAATGACAGAAAGGGTTCATCCCTATACGATTCATAATATGAAAGATAAAACAGTTAGAACAAGAATTATTGAGAATGATTTTGTGAGTGTTCACGTGTTACAAACAAGCCCATCTGAAATCGGCACATTTACTGAAGATCTTTTTACAGGAGATGCGTCAGAGGCGCTTGATTCTTCTTTATCAAGTCTTCAAAGCAGTGATAGTAATTAAATAGAGATTCGTACCTATTAATTTATTACTGTAAATAGCTTACGATAATTCGGGCAATATTAATTAAATCTTGTTTGCTATCACAGTGAAGTTTTTGATACAGAATATTAATTGTTGATTGCACGGATCTGGGTGATTTCTCTAACTGTAAGGCAATTTCTTTAGCGGTATTACCAGTTGCAATGAGTTTTAAATAATCTAGATTAAGGTCAGTTAATTGGTATGTCTCTTTAATTTTTTGCGCTTTTGTATGCTTTTCTGAAAAGAAAATGACTTTATGGTCATGTATCTGAAAGGTCGATTTTAAATAAATTGATTTGTAGAGCATGTCCACGATTATTTTAAAACGTTCATGGACTAGTTCTTTTCCGGCTGCATTCAAGCTTAAATAAAACGATTTATTAATATCGATTGAAAAATGGTCATACATATTTTGAAAATGTTTGGTAAAATAAAGTGTTAGATGATCTTTTAATCCTTGTGAAAAAGCTTTGCTAGGATCTAACGCATAATAATCAATTATTTGAAATGAAATGGTTGAATGTGGTGTGGTTACTTTATCGATTTTCCATAAATCACTATGTAGATATTGTAATAACATTTCCGCAGATGTTTGGGTGACAAGTTGAAATTTATCATCATCAATAACACGAATCCAAGATATACTATCAACCTGGTCTAATCTTAGCAAAAACAATAGCTCATTAAGCTTTTTTTCATGAAACTTTGAGTCACTTAGTATTTTGTCGATATCGTCTTCATTAACTTCTGCTAATGATTTAATCGTATAAATATTCTCATAATTACTCAAAAAGTCGTACCATTTTTAATAACACCTGAATATGATTAAAGCGCACTAATATCCTAATTTAAACTAGAGATATTCAATAATTGTTGAAAGTGTGTTTTTTACGAACTGAAATAAAGATATAATGTTCGAGCAATAAGTAAGTCAAGCAGTCGCTAGTAACTAAGTTTGCTAGAGGAAAGTCCGGGCTCCATAGGGAAAAGTGCCAGGTAACGCCTGGGGGGCGTGAGCCTACGGAAAGTGCAGCAGAGAGTAGACCGCCGATGCATTTATGCAGGTAAGGGTGAAAGGGTGTGGTAAGAGCGCACCGCGCATCTGGCAACAGAATGTGGCATGGTAAACCCCACTCGGAGCAAGACCAAATAGGGTTACAATGGTGTGTCCCGCACTGTAATCGGGTAGGTTGCTTGAGCCTATTGGTGACAATAGGCCTAGAGAAATGACTGTTCGCGACAGAACCCGGCTTATCGATTTACTTATTGTTTATAAGGGTTATGTTCTTCAATTTCTTGATTTAATTCAATTTCATAAAGTTTGAGCTTGCCTTGTTCTTGCATATCAGAAAACTTAAGTTCTAATTCATTATCGTCATCATCACTATTTGTGGTGTCTTTATATTTAAGTTTGACGTATTGCGCCCCAGCTCGATTTTGTTTATATGATTTTGTTGCTTCACCACAAGCTTGTTTTACTTCATCAGCGGACATACCTAAAGTGATTTTAGTGCTGCCACAACTTACAGAGAAATTTGATGACGGTGTTGTACCAGCATTACTAATGCTCATACAGGCAGTGCTAGTTAATACAATACATAGTTTTCGGATCAATTTCATAACAAATATTTTATAGCTTGCAGTAATGAAAAGGCTATAAAATATACAACCTGTTTGCAAATTTTATTTTATTTTTATGCCTATTGCCGCTAATCGTTTTGAAATACTGGGGTGGGTTGAAAAAAAGTCGCTGCTTGATTCCCCCGCTGAAAGCGCACTTGATGGGTCGTAGATATAAGATGCACGCCTAAGCTGTTCATTTGCTTGTTGTTTATAGTCTGATGCTGTATTTGGATCTGTATGCCCTTGGTTAATTTTAATTAAAGCGCTTGCCATTGGCTGGTTGTCACGCATTAATTCAACTGCACCAGCATCTGCCATATATTCTCTTGCGCGACTTAAAAATAGCATCAGCATGGTTGTGATAATGGGTAGGACGTATCGTAAGACCATAACCACAATAAAGATAATGCCCATAATATTGTTATTATTATTGCTATTACGATCATTTCTTCTGTTATTGCCTGAAAATAGTAAAGAGAAGAAAGATGCTTCAATCATAAACATGAGCATGTTTGATAAAACAACAGTAAATAGGTTTAGCTTAATGTCTTGATTACGAATATGGGTTAGTTCATGTGCCATCACAGCTTGGAGTTCACTTCGATTCAATTTGGTGGCTAAAGCCGTTGTCACTGCCACCATGGCAGATTTTTCAGAAAAACCGGATGCAAAAGCATTCATATAGTTTGCATGAATTAGATAAACTTTGGGCATGTAAGACATGCCAGCTGCTAATTTCATTTCTTCTACAATATTATAAAGTTTGAGCGCAAATGGATCGTTACTATTAGGTGAGATCTCTTCATATTCTGTGCCAGCAAGCATAATTTTATCATAAAAGGCAAAAGTACAGAAAATCCATATAACAGAGACTGCGGTGCAGATAATGGTTGCCCAAGGCATTATTTGGAAAGTAGCTAATTTAATTGCTAACTCACCAATAGGCATGGCTTCTGAATAGCGCATTGGTCGACCATATGCATTATAGGTAGTTACAATGACATCAGTGGTATTAATGCGCCAGATTAAATCAATTAATATGCCGAGTATAAAAAAAATGACAAGAAATGAAGCGATAACGACATAAGTCTTGCGTTGATTCATTTTGACAGTTTGGCGCCAATCAACACTTTTAGAGTATTGGGTATCCATGTGGCTTTACTTACAACTCAACGCGATAATCTTCTAATTGATCACGTTTTTCCTCAGAAATATTCCAATAGGCAAAGGTATTATCAAGCTTACTCTTAAAGAAATTAACGACCATGCCTGCAAAAAATGATTTCTTATGTGCATTATATTTCTCAATAGAATCATTAAAAGCCTGTTTGGAAAAGGCAAGTTTATTTTCAGTTGAGGTGATTTCCTCTTGAAGTTGCATTACATTTTGATTTGCTTTTAAATCAGGATAGTTTTCAAATTGAACATGTATGCCTTTAGCAATACCTGATAACGCATTTTCTGCTTGCTGTCTTTTTTCGTTATCACCGCTATTCTTGGCATCAACAGCTTGTTGTCTTAGTCTTGTGACATCTTTCAGTGTGGTTTGCTCATAATCCATATATTTTTTTACAACACTGATTAACGACTCAAATATTTTAGATCTGCGATCTAATTGGACGTCAATTTGTCTTTCAGAATTTTTAACTGTTTCTATTTCAGAAATAAGGCCATTATAGGTCATGACAATATAAGCAATTAAAATAATTAGTATAATTCCGATAATAATAAGTACGGTCATATCTTCTCAAATCCTTTTATATTTATACACAAATAGTACTCTAAATTAGTCGTAATCACTAATGATATTTTTTGCGTACAAAATAATTTTAAAAAACAGTCAAATACTGACAGATTGAAATCAATAACTATACTTAGGGAGTGAAGTAGTGTAAGGATAATAGAATGCGTATTAAAACAACGCCAGCGAGAATAATATTTCTCATTAGCTTTTTGTTGTGCTGTATTGCATTTGCACTTGTTATGTATCTTGAGCTTGTGAATGGTCTTGAGCCATGTCCGATGTGTATATTTCAACGGATTGTTGTGATTGTTTTAGCGATATTTTTTCTAATTGCAGCCGTGCATGGCCCTAAGGGTCACGGCATTCGAATATATAGTTTTGTTTTTTTCCTAATTTGTTTAGCTGGCGTTGCTGTTGCGTTAAGGCAAGTCTGGCTGCAAAGCTTACCACCGGGAGATGCACCTATGTGTGGTCCTGGAATTGGCTATATGTTCGAAAATATGCCGTTTAAAGATTTTTTATCGGCTATTTTTAAAGGCACAGGAGACTGTGCTGTTGTTCATTGGTCATTTTTAAGTTTGTCATTAGCTGGCTGGGCAGTAGTATTCTTTGCAGTACTTGGCTTTTTTCATCTATGGCATGTTTTTCGGCATTTGCCAAAACGTAGAGATTAATATAATAGTAGGGGTAGCATTGTGTCTGAAGTAAAAGAAGATAGCGTTGAGAATATAGAATTTAAAAAGGCCTCGCCTAAGAAAATTATTATATCTCTTATTGTTATAGTGGTAGTGTTGTTTATATTTTTTGGTTGTATCTTTGGTTTTAAAGCCATGGTTGACTCGAAAAAGAAAGCAGCTATGGCAACTTGGAAAATGCGACCTGCCTCTGTCTCTGCCGTAAAGGCTAAGTTGATTGAGTGGGTGCCTTATATTGAGTCTGTTGGTGAAACACAGTCTATTAATGGTGTTGACATTACTGCTCAAGTCGCAGGTGTTGTGACTTCAATTGATTTCGAGTCAGGTCAAGCTGTGAAAAAAGGCGATAAAATTTTTGAGATTCAACACGATGATTATGATGCACAGCTTGCACAAAATAAAGCATCGATGGAAATCGCAAAAATTACTTATTTGCGTGACAAAAAATTATATGAAAATAATGCAGCATCTGCGCAAACATTAGACCAGTCATTGGCTCAATATCAAGAAGCCAAAGCTGCCGTAGCAAACACACAGGCTCAAATTGATTATCATATTGTACGTGCGCCATTCAATGGTCAATTAGGTATACGTCAAATTAATTTAGGTGAGTACTTTCAGGCAGGATCTACTGCAGTAACATTGAACCAAATACAACCAATATATGTTGATTTTAATGTCGTTGAGTCTGATGTCGCTAAATTATATATTGGCCAGGAAGTGGAAGTGGAAAGCACAGCTTATCCAGGTATGAAGTTTAAAGGCAAAGTGACCTCTTTCAACTCAACACTCTCTGAGGATACACGTGCGCTCGCTGTTCAGGCGACATTGCCAAATGATGGGAAAAAACAAAAATTATTACCTGGTATGTTTACAACAACGCATTTAATGCTTCCTGTTCAGAAAAACGTGGTTACTGTGCCAAGCTCGTCAGTAAACTATACGCTTTATGGTGATACCGTTTATGTCTTAAAACCAAAAATGGAAAATGGCAAACAGTTATCAGCTGAATATTCATCAATGAAAGACGGCAGCATACAAATGGTTGATATGCATCAACCGCTTTATACAGCAATTGAAACACCTGTGAAAATGGGTATGACAAAAGGTTTAGAATCAGCAGTATTGAAAGGAATAAATTCTGGAGAATATGTTGTCACATCTGGCCAAGTTAAACTCAGAAATGGTAGCGATGCTGTAATCAATAATAAAGCGGAATTAAATAATCCTAATATGAGCTCAGCTGGCGTTTCAACAAAAAAGAACGAAGAAAGCAAATAACAAATATCAGATAATTTAGGTGTAGCAATATGAAGTTTACAGATATATTTATTAGACGACCAATATTGGCGACTTCTATTAGTCTTCTGATATTAGTTGCTGGTTTAGGGTCAGCATTTAAATTACAAGTAATGGAGTATCCACAAACAACCAGTGCAATTATTACTGTAACGGTTTCTTATCCTGGTGCTTCACCTGATGTTGTGCAAGGCTTTATTACCACGCCACTTGAACAGGCGATTGGAACGGTTGATGGTATCAATTATATGATTTCTAATAGTGTCCAGGGGACGTCGACTATTACTTGTTATATTGACCTTAACTTTGATCCTAATGCAGCTATGACAAACATTATGATTGAGGTTCAATCTAAGCAAAATGTCATGCCTAAACAAGCATTATCACCTAGTATATCAGTTTCTGTTGGTAATACGTTCCCAGCATTAATTCTAAGTTTTACAAGTACAGACTTAAATGAGCAAGAAATTTCTGCCTATTTAACCAACGTTGTGTCGCCACAAATATATGCATTAGGCGGTATTTCTAACGTTATTGTGTGGGGTAATAAACCTTATGCGATGAGAATATGGTTAGAGCCATCTAAAATGAGGGCTTTAGGGGTAACTTCTAACGAAGTTTATAATGTACTAAGCTCAAATAGTCTGATTGTAGGTGCAGGTCAGTTACAAACGCCATATCAATATATTACTTTAAATGCCGAAACCAGTCTTAGCTCTCCAGAACAATATGAAGCTTTAGTTGTAAAGAACGATAAAGGTAACTTAATACGTATTCGTGATATTGCGACTGTAGAGTTAGGTGCTCAATATTATACCTCTTCAGTTTCATATAATAATAAAACGGCTGTATTTTTGGGTTTACAAATTGCGCCTTCAGCGAATCAGCTAACTGTAATCGATAAAGTCATTGAAAACATCCCTTATATTAAAACACAAATGCCTAAAGGGTTAGACCTAAATATAGTCATGAATACAAACGACTTTATTGAAGCATCAATTGATGACGTGGTAGAGACCCTAATAGAAGCTGTTATTATCGTAATTGTTGTTCTTACGTTATTTTTAGGCTCAATGAGGGCAGTTATTGTACCTTTAACTACAATTCCATTATCTATGATTGGTGCTTTCTTGCTTATGATGGCAATGGGCTTTTCAATTAATCTTCTTACCTTATTGTCGATGGTATTAGCCATTGGGTTGGTGGTAGATGATGCCATTGTGGTACTTGAAAATATTTACCGCCATATTGAAGAAGGCAGGAATTCATTTATTGCATCAATATTAGGTGCGAGAGAAGTTGCTGGACCTGTTATTGTGATGACCTTAACGCTTGCAGCGGTGTATGCGCCTATAGGGATGATGGGTGGATTAACAGGATCATTATTCACTGAATTTGCCTACACACTTGCCGCAGCTGTGATTATTTCGGGTATTGTTGCACTGACATTTTCACCTATGTTGAGTTCAAAAATCATTACGCCAAAAATGCTACAAGGGAGAACAGTTAAGTTTGTAGACAGAATTTTTGATAAAGTTAAAGTTGCTTACCAAAAAGCATTAACATTTGTTTTAGGCATTCGTTTGGCAATGTTGGCATTTGCCGCAATTATTTTAACAAGTTGTTACTTATTATTTGTTGGAATTGGAAGTGAATTAGCGCCACAGGAAGATCAAGGGTTTTTAGGTGTACAAGGTACTGCCCCATCACCTGCAAATGTTAACTACCTGTCTTCATTTAACCCAATGTTTAATGAAATATTTAAAACGATTCCTGGTGGTTCATCATCCTTTATCATAGATGGCTACCCACAACAAAATAATATTTTTGGTGGATTAGTTCTTGTCCCTTGGGGTGACCGTAGTAATACGCAAATGGAATTGGCTAGAGTTTTACAAGAAAAAGTTAATGATGTAGCGGGTGTGCAATCCTATGTATTCCAACAACCTTCATTACCAGGCGTAAACTTTGGACCGCCAGTACAGTTTGTATTAACTGCACCAGCAGGTAGTTATAAAGTTTTGAATTCTTTGGCTGATACTTTAATTGAAAAAGCAATGGGTAGTGGACTATTCTTGTTTGCACAAAGTGACTTACGATTCGATGATGTTCAGATTAATTTACATATCGATTATCAGAAAGCAGGTGATTTGGGTATTACAAATGAAGATATTGGTAATGTCTTAGGTTCATCTTATGCTGGTGGGTATGTAAACTTTTTTGATTTGCTTGGCTACAGCTATCAAGTTATTCCTCAAGTGAGTATTCCTGAAGCACAAACACCTGAGCAGTTATTAAATTTACAAATTCAAACATCTTCTGGGCAACTCGTTCCATTACGTTCATTTGTAACTTTTAGCTCAGAGGCTCAGCCTATTACTTTGAACCGATACCAACAGTTTAACTCAGCCACGATTTCTGCTGTTATGTCAAATGGCGTCACTCAGGGACAGGCTCTAACTTTCTTACAAGAAACAGCGGATGAAATATTACCTCGTGGATATACATATAATTATGCAGGTGGATCATTACAATTTATTCAAGAGGGAAATACACTAGCGATAGCTTTCCTATTTGCATTGATTGTTATTTTCTTAATGCTGTCATCTAAATTTGAAAGTTTTAGAGACCCATTCATTATTCTTATTAGTGTGCCTATGTCGATATGTGGTGCATTGATACCGCTTTACATTGGTAGTGTGATGAATATTGGTTCTTGTACACTCAATATTTATAGTGAGTTAGGTTTAATAACGTTAATTGGCCTAATTAGTAAACACGGTATCTTGATTGTTGAGTTTGCAAATCAACTACAGGAGCAAGGTATTAAGAAGATGGATGCGATTATTCAGGCAGCATCTGTACGTTTACGTCCAATATTAATGACCACTGCAGCAATGGTTGCTGGTGTGGTGCCATTAATATACGCAACAGGAGCAGGTGCGGTTAGTCGACAGTCTATAGGTATTGTTATTGTATTTGGATTAACCATTGGTACCATGTTCACTATATTTATCGTACCGACAATGTATGCGTTTATATCTAAAGATCGATCTAAATTTATTGAGAATCAAAAGCGTGAGTCACGAGAAATTGCAGAAATTGATGCTGAATTTGAAAAAGGATTCTAAATAGTATTTGTGATTTATAAGGTATTATATAAAATATCTGTCATTTTACAAGACAGAAGTATGTCTTGTTTCTTTAGTTCTGTGCATTGCGCCTGTAAAGGTTCGCTATAACCGAAAACAAGTCTTTTTTCAATTTGTTCTATTTTTTCTAGTAACTTATCTTTTTCATTTTGTATGGCTAATAGCTCACTGCTATTTTGTATAATAGGAGAGTCAGACGGTTTTATATTCTGAGAAAAATTATCTGGCTTGTCTCTTTTTACTTTTAATGACAGTTTCTTTCTTATTGGCAAATCATCATTGGACATGATGTCGTATCCTTAATAAATATTTAATCGTTACTTTAGCATAATATATTTGTTACTTTCAAAATATTTTTGTTTAAGGGCTTGCTTTTTGAATAGCCACTACTTAGAATGTGGTCAATCTAGGGTTGAGTTGAAAATAATCAGCTTTAAGAGGGTTCAATAAAAATAAAGGATTAGGAGAATACAATGCCAGCAACAATGCACTATACTGCAAAAGCAAATGAAGAGACAAAAACTGACTTGCCACTTCGTGACCACATGAAACAAGTTGTCAGCACATATTACAAAAATATGGTTGAGCAAGGAGTAACACCTGAAAATGTTTATGAATTAATCATGTCAGAAGTTGAGTTACCATTGATCGAAGCTACTATGGAGTACACAGGTAATAACCAAAGTACAGCAGCAAGCATTTTAGGCATTAACCGCGGAACATTCCGTAAAAAACTAGCATTCTACGGAATGTTATAAGCTTTAAACGTAATTATAAAAATAGTAAAAGCCACCAATATTGGTGGCTTTTCATTTATGGCTTAGTTTTTACTAACGTTTAGCATATTTTGTCATAATATGATTTTATATAATCAGCAAAACTTCCTTCGTTTTTATGCTGATTCTCTAAATATTCCCATTTTTTTAAAGAGTCTTTACTTTCTTGTTTTAAATTATTTAAAATATTTTTTTCAATTTTATGATCACGTAGCAGAGTAGAATGTGATTTAGACATATCTAACATCCAATCTTGGTAGGAAGACCCTGAGTCATTAACACACTGTATTACTTGTGCTGATTTCGTTAAACTTGAATCTTTAAGTTTCAAAATTTGAGCTTTAACACTGCTGGAAAATTGTTGTGTATTACAGGCAATATCTATTTTATTTGCTACGGATAAGCAATCATTTAATATAATTTCTAGCCAGTCATGTAACGTTACAGAATTGTTATGGCGTGATAATTTAAGCCCTGGCTTTCTTCCCTGTTTTGTTACCAGGCCAAAGTTTTTACGTGCTTCTTTCATAGCTTCATCAGAATAATAATCTTGATCGCTCAACATGGCTGTAATTAAAAATACTTCAACAAAGTTCGCTGTCTCTTGAGAGATCCCTATCGGATCAAAAGGGTCAATATCTAATAATCTTACTTCAACATACTCAACACCTCTTCGTAGCAATGCACAAGCTGGGCGTTCACCCATATGTGCTATTTGCTTAGGTCTAATTGTGCTGTAATATTCATTTTCTATTTGTAGAATGCAATCATTTAATTGTAAATACTGACCATTTTTATCTTGAATACCCATTTCAATATATTTTGGATAGCCTGTATAGGTTGCCTTTAAAAGGTCAACTACATACTTATTGATGTTTTGACATGATATGAAGAGCGATTCCTGGGCATCACTTTGGTAGCCTAAGTCGCTCATTCTTAAACTTGTTGCATATTCACCAATATAATCATTGCTATCTAAAGCAGTTAGGTAGTCTGGCTTATCGATTACAGATGATTTTGCGCAGATAGGTGAAGCACCAAATAAATAACTTAAGGCCCAAGAACTGCGATGAAATTTATTAATTAACCTGAAATATAAATTATTCTTACGTTCAGTTAGTGACGTATTTGGACAACAGGGTAGATTCTTTAAAAATGCTTCTGAAGGAGAAAAGTTATAATGTATGCCTGATATTACCTGCATGATTTTATTATATCTATTTGCAAGACCGTGGCGATATACCTGTTTCATTTTTGCTGAATTATTTGTGCCAAAATTAGCGATGGTAATTTCATTTTCTGTCGCAGTGGGTGGCATGCTAGAAGACCATATAAGCTCGTCATTATCCATATTCTGCAGCGTAAATGCAGTGATATCGTGTAATCGATTAAAACACTCTGATTGATTTTTAAAAGGAGGTGTAATAAATTCTAGTAGCTCTTCAGAGAAATCGACGGTAATTGATTCATTTGTCAATTTCTCACCCAAACCTTTCGGGTGAGCTGTTTTTGTAATTTGTCCTTTATTTGTCACTCTCAGTGTTTCACGTTCTATGCCTCTTTTACTATCTTTTAGGCTAGAGAAATCAATATTATTTAGTTGGTCAAGCATGGGCATTACTTATAGAGAATATATATAAATATGCTAGAGATTATTTTATTAAAGATCAAATATTCGAACTGTTAAACTGGTTTGTAAAAAATTGAATAATCTTAATGATCAGGTTTCAAGCTAGATCAACGTTAGCTGCTTAGTATATTTCTTGTTTAAATATATTGACTATAATTATGCTTACGATGATATAGCTCAAGTCATGTAACATGTCAGGAAACTTAATCCGTAAAGTACAATCTAAAATACCAGTGAAGCTTATGCGCCATATTATTAACTGGTATAAACCCTTCAGAGGTGCAGGTATTAAGCTTGCTTATGTATCCGATGATTACCAAAACGTGACCGCTAAAATGGCATTG
This sequence comes from Francisellaceae bacterium, assembly GCA_028355575.1. GTDB lineage: Bacteria > Pseudomonadota > Gammaproteobacteria > Francisellales > Francisellaceae > CAJXRW01. The sequence goes on from JAOMSY010000008.1 coordinate 32,945, forward strand.
AAATGGAATAACCGTAATTATTTTGGAACGCAATACGGTGGATCATTATTTTCAATGACAGACTCATTTTATGCTATTATGTTATCGAATAATCTTGGAAGAGAATATATTGTATGGGATGTTGAAGCTAGCATAAAGTTTATTAAACCAGGAAGAACAGAGGTTAAAGCAGACTTTAGCCTTTCTCAAGATGAATTAGATCATGTTATTAAAATGACAGAGTCTGGTGAAAAATTTATTTTTGAGAAATCAGTACAAATATTTGATAAAGAAAATGATATTGTTGCTGAGGTATTTAAAAAAATATATATTCGCAAAAAATAAAATATTTACTTTAATTGAGTAACATTGCTGTCTATTTTTGGTTTTTCATCAATCATTTTAAACTGTAACAAGTTTTCTTGTGTCCCTTTCGTATTAACAATATTCAAAGATAATTTCTGAGTTTGAGAGTCATTGAGCTTATTGCCAACGCTCTGGATTAGGCAGTCATTTTTAAAACCAATAGTCCAGCCACCAAGCAATGTTTTAGGCTCAGTCTTAGTATAAAAATCGATTTCAATAACATGGAAAATAGGCAGGGTAACGAACTGCCATTCATTTTTCTGTTTTTTTGTTAATATAAGAGGCGTGTATGAAGTTTTATCAGACTGTGTCTGGGGTTGTTTTAATTGCTTGACAAAGACTTCGTAGGCCTCATTTCTAGGATTATCTAGTGTGAGAATAAAAGAGCAGTTTTCACTAAATGATATAATAGGAAAACAAAAAGCTAAAAGTGTAAAACAAAACTTTTTGATCATTCTAAGTATTTAATGGCTTGCATATAAATAATATTAGCAGAAAAAAATTATTTTAGTATTTTAAATATCCATTTGCTTAGCATTTGTATCTCTTCTAAGCAAACTTGATGTTGCATTGGGTAAGAATGAAAATCAACATTGAAGCGTTCATCTTTAAGGGTTGTTACTAAATGTTGCCCTGCTTGGTAGGGAACTACTGGATCAACTGTTCCGTGCGCAACGATAAATGGAATTTCATTATTTTTATCAATATTTTTGCTCTTAAAGTGATCCCAGTTTGGTAAGTACGTGGACAATGCAATTACAGCACCTAATTGATGTTCACACTGAAAGGCACTGTTTAAAGCAATTACGCCACCTTGTGAAAATCCTGCAAGAATAATTTTTTCACTTGGAATGTCTTCAGCGAGTTGAGCGTCAATTATTTTTAGAATACGATCAACAGAATCTTGGATGCCATTATTATCAACTTCTCTTTCTAGGCTGGTAATATTTTTAATATCGTACCATCCACGCATGGCCATTCCACCGTTAATGGTAATGGGCTGAACCGGCGCATGCGGGAAAATAAAACGAATATTGAGTTCGGCAACTTTTAGCTCAGGGATGATACCCTCAAAGTCATGGCCATCTGCACCCAGACCGTGGGTCCAAACAATGGTTGCTTCAGGTTTATTTTTTGGATTTACAATAACAGCATCTTTCATATTTATTTACCTTCTGGGCGCATATGTGGGAATAATAAAACGTCTCTAATCGATGGTTGATCTGTAAGTAACATAACTAAACGATCGATACCTATACCTTCACCTGCGGTTGGTGGCATACCGTACTCTAGTGCGCGAATATAATCGGCATCAAAAAACATTGCTTCTTCATCACCTTTGTCTTTGGCATTAACCTGTTCCATAAAACGTTCTGCTTGGTCTTCAGGATCATTAAGCTCGGAGAATCCATTTGCAATTTCGCGCCCACCAACAAAAAATTCAAAACGGTCTGTGATAAAAGGGTTATTATCATTTCGACGTGCTAGAGGTGATACTTCAGCTGGATATTCCGTAATAAAGGTTGGCTGTGACAACTTCTCTTCAACTGTTTCTTCAAATATTTCAATTTGGATTTTACCTAAACCATAATGTGGTTCAATTTTAATTCCTAAATTTTCAGCAACTTTAGTGGCTGATTCAATGTTGTTGATATCATCAGCAGAAAATTGCGAGTTATATTTCAAGATTGAGTCAAAAACGCTGATTCTTTCAAATGGTTGCCCAAAATTAAATTCTTGTCCTTGGTAAGTCACTAAGGTTGTGCCAAGTACAGATTCAGTCAATTGACGTAGAAGGTCTTCAGTTAAATCCATTAAATCTTGGTATGTTGCATACGCTTGATAAAATTCAATCATGGTGAACTCAGGATTATGACGAGTAGAAAGTCCTTCGTTTCTGAAATTACGATTAATTTCATACACACGTTCAAAACCACCTACAACAAGACGTTTTAAAAACAGTTCAGGTGCAATTCTTAAATAAAGTTGCATATCTAAGGCGTTATGATGAGTGGTAAATGGTTTAGCTGTCGCGCCACCAGGAATGCTATGCATCATGGGTGTTTCGACTTCCATGAATTTATTGTCATTGAAATATTGCCTAAAAAAGGTAATGACTTTAGATCGCGTTTGGAATACTTTGCGACTTGTTTCATTTGTAATCAAGTCAACATACCTTTGACGGTAGCGTTGTTCTTGGTCAGCGAGTCCATGAAATTTATCTGGAAGCGGTCTTAAAGCTTTGGTTAACAGCTTAATATTGTTTGCTCTTATTGATAATTCACCCGTATTCGTTTTGAATACGTGGCCTTCAATCGCAACAATATCACCTAAGTCCCAACTTTGATTAAATTGATCAAACTGACCTTCAGGTAATAAGTTTTTACGGATATAAGCTTGAATGCGCCCAGACATGTCTTGAATAGTTACAAAAGCAGCCTTGCCCATAATGCGTCTTAAAACCATTCGCCCGGCAATTTTATAAAGTGGTTTTTCCTCTATTGCTTCTAAATCTTCTTTAGAGTCTTTGCCATATTTTGCTTCTAAGCACTTAGCAACAATATTCCGCTCGTATCCATTGGGAAAGGCAAGATTATTATCTCTAAGTAGTTGTAGCTTTTCTTTACGAATTGCAATTTGGGCATTTTCGTCAAGTTTTGTTTCTTGTTCAGTAGAATTTTCAGTTTTGTCAGTCATGTTTATATTCCGTCTTCTAATTTTATAAGCCTTGTTTCAAGCTTGCTTCAATAAATTTATTTAAATCACCATCAAGTACTGCTTGCGTATTCGTATTTTCAATACCGGTTCTTAAATCTTTAATTCGAGATTGATCTAGAACATATGAGCGTATTTGGCTGCCCCAACCAATATCAGACTTGCTGTCTTCTAATGACTGTTTTTCAGCACTACGTTTTTGCATTTCCAATTCATATAGCTTTGATTTTAGCTGCTTCATGGCTTGCGCTTTATTTTTATGTTGTGAGCGGTCATTCTGGCATTGAACAACGGTGTTAGTAGGAGTGTGCGTAATTCGTACAGCAGAGTCGGTTCTATTCACGTGCTGACCACCCGCACCAGAAGCACGATAGGTATCAATTCTTAAATCAGCTGGGTTAATATCAACTTCAACATCATCGTTAATCTCTGGCGCAACAAATACAGCCGCAAAAGAAGTATGGCGCCGATTCCCTGAGTCAAAAGGTGACTTTCTTACCAGTCTATGGACACCTGTTTCTGTTCGTAGCCAGCCATAAGCATATTCGCCACTAAATTGAATCGTACAGCTTTTAATCCCAGCGACTTCGCCATCAGAAACTTCTATCAGATCAGTTTTAAACCCATTTGCTTCACCCCACCTTAAATACATGCGCATTAACATAGAAGCCCAATCTTGAGCCTCTGTGCCGCCAGAACCTGATTGAACATCCAAAAATGCATTATTTGGATCCATCTCGTTTGCAAACATTCTTCTAAACTCAAGTTTTGCAAGTTCTGATTCATATGTTTCTAGATCAAGAATTATCTCATTGAAAGTGTCTTGGTCATTTTCATCAACAACAATATCAAGCAAGTCGTTTGCATCGTTTAAGTTATTAATGATCCATTCAAGCCCTTCAACAACCGCCTCAAGCGCTGATTTTTCTTTACCTAGTTCTTGAGCTTTTTCAGGGTTATCCCAAATGTTAGATTCACCTAACTCGTGAGATACTTCTTCTAGTCGTTCTTTTTTCGCATCGTAGTCAAAGATACCCCCGAAGTATTTCAACTCTCGATAGCATATCTTTAATTTGAGAACGTTGTATGTTCACTTCTAGCATGGCAAATTCTTGATCATTTAAATTGCACTCAAGTATAACGAGGTTTTTTTAAAAACTCTATGGATGAACGAAGATCAGGGCTTTGATTTATATGTTACACTGTGGTTTTTAGTTCGTGTTAAAAATAACTATGTCAGGACAAAAACTTATCGTCATCGGAGCTGGTATCAGTGGTATTACAGCGGCAATAAATGCCAAAAAATTAGGGTACGATGTTTTGGTGCTTGAGTTTAACGAATACCCTGGTGGTATTATAGATACCGATCATAAAGAAATCCCCATCGAGTTTGGCGCCCATAGCTTTTATAACTCATATAAAAATTGTCTTAAGTTGATAAAAGACTCAGCGTTTGAAGATCAAATTGTAGAAAAAAAGAAACTCCCTTTTTTATTTGATGGTAATGATCATTTCATTAGCATATTCAAATGCCTTAAGAAAATTCCTATGGCCATTGGGATGATAAAATGGTATTTAATCTCAAGATCTGGTCAGTCAGTTGGAACATATTATGCTAATATTTTTGGTCAATATAATTATCAGAATGTATTAAAATATTGTTTTAATGCAGTATTGTCACAGGATGCACATGATTTCCCTGCAGATTTATTATTCAATGTTAAAAAACGTGACAAGTCTTTGCCTAGATGTTTTAGTTTTAAAAATGGCATTCGTTCTTTCATTCAGCATTTAATTAATTATCATCAGCTGAATATAAAATACTCTACTCAAGTAAAGCAAATAGTTAGGGATAATGGTGAGATTGTTCTAATGACTCATGCGGGTAAATTTAAAGCCGATAAGCTGGTCATCGCAAGTAATGTTGACACTGCTAGTCATTTGCTTAAGGATTTGAATCCACAAGCTTCGAAGCTGTTAAAAAATATTCCAATTTCAAGATTACTATCATGTGCTGTAGAAATTAATTCAAGTGAAATTGATATACCTTCTTTAGCTGGCATTATCGGTTCTAAAGATTCCTCTTTTTTTTCGATTGTATCATCGGACCCATTTATTCATCCTGGATCAAAATCACGGGGATTCGTAGTTCATTTCAAATCTAGTAATGGCTTATCAAAAGAACAAATAATCCAGATGCTATGCGCTATATTCAAAGTTAAACAAGAAGCAATTTTAGATATAAAAATAAAAGAACAATCTGTTCCAATGTTGAAAATAGGGCATCAGAATTTAGTTAAAAAAATAGATGCTGCGATGAATCAATCAAATATTTATTTAACTGGAAATTACTTTAACCGTTTAGCTGTTGAAGATTGTGTCGAACGATCACTTTCGTTGCCCCTAAAAACAAAAAAGCCAGCAGAAGCTGGCTTATAAGAATTAAGTTAGGTCTTACACTAACTTGAGGAGTAGCAAGTTCATTATACATAACAAACATTAAAATAAAATTAATTTTTAATTAATGTACTAGGTAACCACTAAAATATTTATTATTCGTAATATGAGTGGCAGACTGAAAGGGTTGGTTATTTGTAAAATAACTTCAAAATGATTCTTTGAATTAACCCGCCATAGGGAGGGTAGATTAAAGAGGTAAAATTTAATTTTTGCTTAATGTGAACTGATTTTGCATGTGAAAAAGTTTTAAAGCCTTCTATACCGTGATAATGACCTAGTCCCGACTTGCCAATGCCCCCAAATGGCATGTCATCTTGAACAATGTGCATTAAAGTCTCATTAATGGTAACGCCACCACTAGATGTGTTTTGTATAACGTGATCTTGTTCTAGTTTATCTTTGTCAAAATAATAAAGCGCTAAAGGTTTTTCGTGATTATTAATATACTGGATAACCTCATCAATTTTTTTATAACCAAGAATAGGTAATATAGGCCCAAAGATTTCTTCTTGCATAATTTTCATATCTGAATCAACATTGGTGATTATTGTCGGTATAAAATAATTATGAGAAATAATGCTTGAATCTTTATTTTTGATTTGCTGTCTAAATATTTGCGCACCTTTAGTTTTTGCGTCTTCAATATATTGTTCTAGGCGACTGTACTGTTCCTTATTTATAATAGATGTATATTCTTTATTCGTTAGGATTTGAGGGTAAAGTTTTGTTGTTGCTTTTTGGAATGCGCTAATGAATGTTTCTATTAAATGCTCAGGACAAAAAACATAATCTGGTGCAATACACGTTTGCCCAGAATTCAGAAGTTTCCCAAACGCTATTTTCTTAGCAGCTTTCTTTATATTTGCATTACATCCAATAATCACTGGTGATTTTCCACCAAGCTCTAAAGTCACAGGCGTCAAATTTTCCGCACAAGATCGCATAACCATTCTGCCTACTTGTGTAGAGCCTGTAAATAACATATGGTCAAATGGTAAATTTGAAAATGCTTTTGAGACTTCAATATCACCATTAATAATTTCCACTTCTCCTTCAGGGAATGCTTCAGTCAATATTCTTGACAATATCAGGCCAGTTTTTGGCGTGTGTTCTGACATTTTAACCATGACACGATTTCCAGCTGCTAAAGCATATGCAATTGGGCCGATTGATAGATTAATTGGATAATTCCAAGGCAC